>QBLP01000013.1 GCA_003070825.1 Halanaerobium sp.
GTATAGGCTGCATACTCTTCTTTTTCACTTACTTCTGCTACCGGGCAGACTAAATTGCTTTCTACCAGATAAAAAGGCACAGAGAGCCTCTCAGCAGCCTTTTCTTTCCACTGACGCAGATGTTTAAGGTAAACTTTTTCGCTGACCACTAAAGATGCATCTTCAACAATTTTTTCTATATCATCAATTTGATGATAATTAAAGAGATAAAAGTTAAGATCTTTATTAGCTAAGTTGGCTTTTATTTCTTTTAAGCCCTCAATCATAAATTTAAAATGTCCAAATTCTGCTTCTGGAAAATCTGAATTTAATAAGAAAAATATTAAAAGAGGCTGATTTAATTGATTTGCTCTTTCAACTGCATACCCCAGGGCCTGGTTATATTCCAGGCGCTGAGATGACTGCATCCAGTAAGCAACAAATTCTTTTTCCTTTAATTCAGCCTCATTAATTTTTTCTATTCTATTTTCTTTAACTAACACAGTTTTGTCCCCTGATCAAAGTGAACATCCAGCTGTGGGTAAGGTATGCCAATTCCAGCTTCATCAAAGGCATCTTTAACATCTTCATGCATGTCAAAATAAACATCCCAGTAATCAGGACCCTTAACCCAGACTTTACAGGCTATATTAACTGAACTGCCTGCATGTTCGGTAACTCGAATTAATGGCTCCGGATCATCCAAAATAAGTTCATGTTTATCAGCAAGCTCTTTTAAAAGAGTAATTGCCTCGTGAAAATCATCATCATATCCTATACCAAAGGTTAAATCAACTCTTCTTTTATCCATTGCTGAATAATTAGTAATACTATCAGTAGCTACATTTCCATTTGGAATAAATATTTTCTTATTGTCAAAAGTTGTCAGGATAGTGTAAAGAATTTGAATTTCCTGCACCTTTCCCTTATATCCAGACACTTCAATAACATCCCCGGCAGAAAAAGGTCTAAATATCAGCAGCATAACCCCACCAGCAAAGTTAGATAGACTTCCCTGTAGAGCAAAGCCAACAGCAAAAGAAGCTGCACCAAGTACTGCTACAAAAGAAGTTACTTCAATCCCAATTGTAGAAGCAATAGAAATAAACAGCAGGATTAATAAAACTGCCCTGGTAATAGACATTAAAAAACTGGTCAATGTTCTATCAAATCTGCCCTGAACATTTTTTTCCAGAACTTTAACAATGAATTTGATTAACCAGAGACCCACTATCAGCAGAATAATTGCTAATAGTAATTTCATCCCATAATTTGCAGCTATCGATTGTAAACCACCTGTAATTTGATCCATATCATTTCCCCCTTCAATCTTGTTATAATAAAATAAAATTTATCTAGCTTACTATATTAATTTCTAGTTAAATACTTACATTCCTGCAAAAGATTAAAATTATTTAGTTATGATATGAAATAAAAAAGCCTTATTCATAATTGCTTTGAAATCAGGAATAAGGACTTTTAGGATAGAAAAAAAGAAGAACCGGAAATTTCCGGTCCCTCAATAAGTAATATTATTTCTTAAACATCAACTGTTTCTTTAAAAGACTTACCACTTCTAAATACAGGCACTTTACGTGCTGGAATCTGAATCTCTTCCCCAGTTTGAGGGTTACGTCCTTTTCTGGCACTTCTATCTTTTACTTCAAAAGTACCAAAACCGATTAATTGAACATTATCACGCTTATCTTCTGCTTTCTTAGCTTCAGATTTTAAGTGGTTCATGATAGTATCAATTGTTTCGTTAACAACTTCCCCTGTATCTTTTTTAGTGACACCTGTTTTTTCTGCAACGGCATCAATAAGTTCATTCTTAGTCATGGAAATTCACCCCCTTTTAAAACTAAAACTTTTTGCTGTCATTATTTATTATTCTCGCTATAACAGCGATTTCCTGCTTAATTAAAGAAAAAATTTATAATTTTTCTAGATTTTCCATAAAGAATTATCTACAGCTGATTCCATTTCGGGTTTTTTGCTCCTCAACATCAGCTCTTCAACTGCCTGATAGGGATCTTTGCTTTCAAATAAAACCTGATAAACTTCTTCAGTAATAGGCATTTCTAAATCTATTTCTTCGGAGTTTAACCACCTATAAATTGCTCTGGCAGTTTTAACTCCCTCTACAACCTGGTTAACCTTTTCTTTTGCTTCTAAAAGAGTTTTCCCCTTACCAATTTCAATTCCAAAACGGCGGTTGCGGCTGTGCATACTGGTACAGGTAACTACAAGATCGCCCATACCCGACAGGCCAACCAGCGTTAAGTCACTGGCACCATGATAGTCAACAAAACGGCTCATTTCATTTAAGCCCCTGGTAATTAAAGCAGCACGAGTATTATCACCAAAATCAAGACCGTCACAGATCCCACTGGCCACAGCAATTACATTCTTTAAGGCTCCACCCAGTTCTACCCCTTTAATATCAGGGTTAGTGTAGACCCTAAAATTTTTAGACATAAATAAATCCTGAACTCTTTCAGCTGCATCTTTACTATGGGCTGCCGAAACTATCGCTGTTGGCAGTTTTTCCATAACTTCTTCTGCATGGGTTGGTCCAGAAAGAACAACTACATTCTCAAAACCAGCTTCTTTTATCATTTGCGAGTTAGTTTTAAAAGTTATTTCGTCAATTCCCTTGGCAGTAGAAACCATTATTGTCTCAGAACTGATAAGTTTTTTTAGTTCTGCTAATATACCTGTTAAAGCCTGTGTTGGTACTGAAATCACCACTAGGTCTGTATTTTCCAGGCTTTCTTTTAAATTACTGAAAGCTCTCAATTTACTATTCAGCTTATAGTCAGGAAAATATTTAAAATTTTTCTGTTCCTGATTAATTGAATCAACAACTTTCTGATCTCTGGCGTAAATGCTTACTTCTTCACCATTTTCAGCCAGCAGATTAGCCAGAGCAGTACCCCAGCTGCCGGCACCAATTACTGTAATTTTTGAACTCATTACTCTTTACCACTCTTCCCCAGTTTATCTGGGTCCATTCTATTTTCTTCACCTTTTAAAAGCCGCTTTATATTTTCACGGTGAGTATACATTACAAAAAGCGATAATAAGGCTGCAAAAAATACGTGCTTCCCCTCAAAAGAGCTAAAATAAAGTGTCAGAGGGAGTGACATCGAACCAATAATTGAGCCCAGAGATACATAGCGGGTTGTAAATACCAGCAGAATCCAGATTACAGCATAGATTAAAAAGGCAAGTGGATATAAGCGCAGAATTACACCAAAGGTTGTAGCAACCCCCTTACCACCGGAAAAGCCAAGAAAAATTGACCAGTCATGACCGGCAATGGCAGCAACAGCAACAAATAAAATGGCTGTTGAGAGACTGCTTCCAAGAATCATCTGTCCGACCATAACTCCTAAATATCCTTTTAATATATCAAAAACTGCAACTAAAACACCGGCTTTTAAACCCATTACTCTAGCAACATTTGTAGCTCCAATATTTCCACTACCATATTCTCTAACATCTTTTTTCATTACATATTTTGTTAATAAAAAACCGGATGGTATTGACCCGATTAGATAACTTAATAATATCGCAATAAATACCTGCATGATAACCTCCTAGTTTCTCTGCTTTAATTTAAAGTTCATTGGATTTCCCACATAACCAAAGGCTTCTCTGAGTACATTTTCCAAATATCTCTGATAGGCAAAATGCATTAAATTAGGATCATTGACAAAGAAAACAAAAGTTGGAGGTTTTACACCAACCTGACTGCCGTAATAAATTTTCAGCCTTTTTCCTTTTCTACTTGGCGGCTCACGCAGCTGTACTGCTTCGGATATAACCTCATTTAAAATTCCAGTTTTTACCCGTAGATTACTCTGATCAACCACAAATTCAAGCAGCGATAAAAGCTCATCTATCCTCTCACCTGTTAGAGCAGAAATATAGGTCACCGGTACATAATTTAAAAACTTTAACTGATAATAAACTTCGTCTGTATAATGCTCCATAGTTTTAGAGTCTTTTTCCATCAGATCCCATTTATTAATTGCAATAACCATTGCCTTACCCTCATCATGAGCATAACCGGCAATTTTTTTATCCTGATCTGTTACACCTTCCTGGGCATCAATCATCATTAAAACTGCATCAGCCCGATCAACTGACCTCAGTGCTCTCAGATTACTGTAATATTCTACATCTTCTTTAACCTTTGACTTTCTTCTCAGACCGGCTGTATCAATAAAATTGAACTGAATATCCTTCCATTCAATTAAAGTATCAACTGCATCTCTGGTTGTTCCCGGCATATCACTGACAATGACTCTTTCTTTGCCAATCAAATGATTAACCAGACTTGATTTACCAACATTTGGTTTACCAATTACTGCAATATTGATCTGATCATTATCACTGTCTTCTACTTCACTTTCCGGCAGTTTAGCAGTTACTTCGTCCATCAGCTCACCAGTATTTTTACCATGCTCGGCTGAAATTAAAACTGGATCACCGAAACCAAGAGAATAAAATTCCCAGCCGATTTCTTCCTGATTAGAAAAATCTTCAACTTTATTTACTACTAAAATGACTTCTTTGTTAGTCCTGTATAGAAGTTGAGCAATATCTTCATCAACACCGGTCATTCCTGTTCTGGAATCAACAACAAATAAGATAAGATCTGCTTCTTCCATTGCCAGTTCAGCCTGATATTTAATTTGATTTTTAATTTTATCATTATCATGCATAACTATTCCACCGGTATCAATAACATTAAACTTTTTGCCGAGCCACTCTGTTTCTCCATAAATTCTATCCCGAGTAACATTGGGCTCTCCTTCTACTATGGCTCTCCGTCCACCGACTAATCTATTAAAAAGTGTGGACTTACCAACATTTGGTCTACCTACAATTGCAACTGTAGACTTAGCCATTCTTGATCACCTCCATAAATTGATTAATATCCCTTACAAACTTTATTCTGTATTCAGATAATTCTTCTAAAAACTCTTCTTTTTTTACATCATCCAGAAATTTCATCTGATCATTTAAAACAACTTCAGGTATAAAAATTTCATCATACTTATCTGCCCTTATCTGTTTGATCTTAGCTTTTAAATCCTGTGCTGTTAAAAGACCGGTAACAGTTACTGTTTTACCAAAAAACTCATTTTCAACCACTAAAAATTCAGCTTTAAGCTCAGCAATGCTTTTTAATCGCTCAGAAAATTTATTTAAAGCTTTTTTCCCCAGAACAGAAGTTATCACTGCAATCTTTTTCTCTCTTTCAAGAGATTCTGGAAATTTGACTGCCTTTATTTCTTCATTAATTAAAGCTGTTAAGCCGATCCCATTTTCTAACTGTGGAAATTCATTATATTCTTCAACAGCTGGAATTTCAGTATCAGTACTCAAGTAAAATTCATCTGCTGCATAAATTAGATTTTCGCCAAAGTTATTTTTTGCCTGCTGCTGCCAGTAACTGATCCGTTTTAATGAATCCTTCATTTCTTTTTCAGTCATAGTTCTCAGCTCAGCCAGGCCTTCTCGATATTTGGTTAGTCCAACTGGTACTATACCAATCGATAACAGCTGCGGATAAAATTCTAAAAGTTCTTTTAAGGTTCTATCCAGTTCTTTTTGATCATTATAACCCGGACAGAGAACTATCTGGGTATGAAACTGAATATTTTTTTTTTGAAATAATCTAAGCAGTCTATTAATTTCAGCCGCTTTTGGGTTCTTCATCATTTCAACCCTTAGTTCAGGATTCGTTGTATGAACTGAAATATTCAGTGGACTCAGGTTTTTTTCAATTATTCTTTTTATCTCTTTTTTGTCAAGATTTGTCAGAGTTACAAAACTACCCTGTAAAAAAGAAAAACGATAGTCATCATCCATCTGATTTAAACTATTCCGCATTTTTTGGGGCTGCTGTTTAACAAAGCAAAAAATACAGTTATTTTTACACTGTTTTAAGCCATCAAATACAATTTCTTTAAATTCAATGCCCAGTTCCTCTCCAGGCATCCGCTGAAGCTCAATCTCTTTTCTTAAACCGGCTTCAGTCTCGATTTCCAGTTCAATTACTGGTTCAGAAATTTGATATAAATAATCTATATAATCATTTATTTTTTGACCATTAATGGTGATTATTTTATCATTTGAATTCAAACCTGCTTTAGCAGCGGTAGAATTTTCAATAACCTCTTCTATTTTAACCATCATCCTTCTACCTCCTGTAAGCTTGATAATATCACATTTGTTCTGTTTAGGCAATAATCTGCAGTAAGCATAAAAAAACCCGCCGCCCATAATGGACAGCGGGTGCTTTTTTAATTATTCACCCTGGTCAAAAATATCTCCAACAATTTCTCTAATTGTAGCTCCACCAGATGATGAATTATCATCACTGCTGCTCTGTGAACTACTGCTGCTTCCTTTACTTGAGCTTTGAGAACTGCTGCTGGACTTTTCTTTAGGCTCAGGCTTTTCTTCTAATTCTTTTAAGCTTAAACCTACTCTTTCCTGGTCAGCATCAATATTGATAATTTTGGCTTCTCTAACATCACCAACATTAACTACTTCATCAGCAGTTTTAACATGCTTGTGTGATAACTGAGAAATATGAATTAAGCCTTCAATACCTTTTTCAACTTCCATAAAGGCACCAAAATCAACCAGTTTAGTAATTTTACCTTCAACAACTTCTCCTTCATAGTGCTTTTCAGCAAATTCTTCCCATGGATCGGGCAGTAACTGCTTTAAGCCAAGAGAAATTCTCTCTTCTTCTTTATTAACTCCAAGTACCTGAACTTCAACTTTTTCGCCTTCAGAAAGAACTTCAGCTGGGCTTTCAATTCTTCCCCAGGACATTTCTGAAATATGAAGTAAACCTTCAATTCCACCCAGGTCAATAAAAGCACCAAAATCAACCAGTTTAGTAACAGTACCTTCTACAGTCTGTCCTTCTTCTAGGCTAGCTAAAGTTTCTTCTTTTTTAGCTGCTCTTTCTTTCTCTAATACTTTTTTAGCAGAAAGAACAACATTATTATTGTCTCTTTCAACTTCAATTACCTTTAAGCGTAATGTTTCTCCAACATAATCGCTTAAGTCATCAACATAGCCAATTGCAACATGAGAAGCAGGGATAAATCCTCTTACTCCAACATCTACAACTAAGCCACCTTTAACTTCTTTGGTAACTTCAGCTTCAATGACTTCATCATTTTCATATGCTTCAACAATCTTTTCCCAGGCTTTTTCATAGTCAGCCTGCTTTTTAGATAAAATCATATTTCCTTCATCATCTTCTAAAGTTAAGATAACTACTTCAATTTCTTCGTCCATGCTTACAATATCATGAGCATCTTCAACAGGACGATGACTTAAATGGCGTAATGGAATAAATCCATCTGTTTTATAATTTACATCAACATAAACACCATTGTCATTAATTTCAACTACAGTACCAGTAACTTTCTGACCTTTTCTTAAATCAGCAATATCATTATCGCTATATTTAAATTCGGCCTCTTCCTGAGTTTCAGCTTCTTCCTCTGCATCTACTTCCGCAGATTCTTCAGCTTCCTCATTGTTATCAGCCTCTTTTTCCTCTGTAGTTTCTTCAGTCTCTTCTGTTGTTTCCTCTACCTCTTCTACTGTCTCTTCTACAACCTGCTCTTCTTTTTCCTCTACGTTCTCAGTTGACTCAACATTTACTTCTTTGTTTTCTTCGTTCATTAACTGAATAACCTCCCTTATTAACCAGTCTGGAGTCGATGCTCCAGCTGTAATTCCAACTTTATTTTTTCCAGACAGCCACTCTTTTTCAATTTCAGCGGCTGTTTCTATATGATAAGTAGGGGTGTTTGTGGCTGCACAAATTTCTGCCAGCCTGGTAGTATTAGCACTATTATGACCCCCTATTACAAACATGATATCTGCATCCTCAGCTAATCTTTTTGCCGAAGATTGACGTACATCTGTAGTATTACAAATAGTGTTAAAAACTTTTAACTCTTTAACTTCTGTGATTACTAAATTAATAATATCCCGAAAAGACTCAGGAGATTTTGTTGTTTGAGCCACAAAACCTACTTTAGCTTTTAGCTCAACAGATTTTAAATCCTCTTTTTCTCTGATTATAATTGCTTTTTTATCACTTGCCCCATAAATGCCCTGAACTTCTGGGTGATCCTGATCACCATAAATAAAGGTTTGATAGCCTTCATCTACCAGCTGTCTGGCATATTTTTGAGCATTTTTAACATAAGGACAGGTAGCATCTATAATCTTAAGATTTTTTTCTCTTGCCTGCTCAATGATTTCTGGTGCTACTCCATGTGAACGGATAATAACTATCCCAGAATCTATCTCAGCAAGTGAAGAGGCAACTTTAACATTTTTTTCTTCCAACTTTTTAACAACCTGTGGATTGTGAATTAGTGGTCCCAGTGTATAAACATTTAAATCATCATTTTCACTGGCAGCTTCCAGAACCATATCTATAGCTCTTTCTACACCAAAACAAAATCCAGCCTCTTCTGCTGTAATAACCTCCAGAACCTTCACCTCCTTCCAGCACAACACCAACAGTTGAACAGTGCACCCTGAAAATAAACAGGGTACCTCTTAAACTTTTTTCTCTATCAATCTCTAAAATCCTTCTTTAAATCCAAAAAAATTTAAAAAAGAAGCAAAAAACTTGTGCATTGACAATTATTCTTGATAATTTAGCTCTTTTTGAATTTTAGCCTTAATAAATTGCGAGGCCTCTTTTCGCTCTTCTTTACTCAGTCTTTTTTGAGCAAATTGTTCTAAGCCAAAAGGTTTTCCGATATTTACTGTAATTCTACCATCTTTTTTAACATTTTTAATTCCAACTGGTAAAACCGGAGCCCCACTTTTAATAGCCAGCATAACTGAACCGGCTTTAGGGTTCCCAAGTTTTCCTTCAGGACGTCTGGTTCCCTCAGGGAAAAGACCAAGCACCTCTCCATTTTTAATAACAGAGAGCGACTTTTTGACGGCAGTAATGTCATTTGTACTGCGGTCAACCGGAAAAGCATCTGCTAAAAATAAGACAAATCTTAAAATCGGGTTTTTAAACAATTCCTTTTTGGCCATAAACCTCACTGGCCTTGAGAAAATAGCTGCCAGCAGGGGAGGATCATAAGCACTGATATGATTTGACATAATGATTACTCCACCCTGATCTGGTAGATTTTCTCTGCCATTTATCTTAATTCTAAAAAATATTTTAAAGATGGCAAAGAGCAGCAGTCTAATAATCTGATAGATAATTTTTTTCACTGTACTTCACCTTCAATAATTTCTATCATTTTAGCAAGTACCTCGTCAATAGATAAATTGGTTGTGTCCACCAAAACAGCATCTTCTGCTTTTTTTAGTGGTGAATGTTCACGCTCACTATCCATTTTATCTCTGCGAGCAATGCTTTCTTTTATTTTTTCAAAATCTGCATCTTTATTTTTGGACCTGACTTCCTGATATCTTCTTCTGGCTCTTTCCTCTAAAGATGCTGTCAAAAAGAATTTATGGTCTGCTTCAGGTAAAACAACCGTAGTAATATCACGCCCATCCATAACAACCTTGTTGTTCCGGGCAAGCTGCTGCTGTTTTTTTACTAAAACATCCCGCACTCCTTTAACTGCAGCTGTCTGAGAAACATGTTTATTAACCTCTGCTTTTCTAATTTCTTCACTCACATTTTCTCCATCAAGGAAAATTTCGCCTTTTTGATCAAAACTGATATCTATTTTCCTGGCAAGCTCTATCAGCTTCTCCTGCTGATTAAAATCAATATTTTCCCGCAGAGCAGCCAGAGTTACAGCTCTATACATGGCACCAGTATCAAGATGCAGATAATTTAATTTTTGGGCCAGCAGCCTGGCAATTGTACTTTTACCTGCTCCACCTGGACCATCAATTGCTACTACATTTTCCATTTAGATCTCAACACCTTTATAGTTATATTTATTTAACTAAATCAGGCCTCAGTTTTTCAGCTTTTCTTAAATATTGATGTTTTACCTGACTTTTTTCTCTATTCCCATCAACATGCACTAATAATCTTATCATTTTTTGACTACTATTTTCAACCTTCATTTCCTGCATACATAAAATAGGGGTTAAATCATAGCCAATTTCTCTTAATGCTTTACCGGGATAAACCTTTGTTAGATCATCAGTTGTTGTAGTAATGATACTAATTAAATCTTCTTTTTTAAGCTGATTTGCCTGGATCAGATTCTGCATTACTTCTTTAGTTGCAGCCAGAATATCTTCTTCAGTATTTTTTTCAACACTGATCGCTCCTCTTATTGCATACACTGTCTTATCCCCCTGTTAACTAATCAAGTTTATTTAATTTATCTAAAGCAACTTTTGCTGCTTCCTGCTCAGCTTCCTTTTTACTTGACCCCTGCCCGGAGCCAAGATTATCTTCATTTAATTTTACAGCAACTATAAAAGTTTTATTGTGATCAGGACCTTCTTCATCAACCACTTCATATTCCGGTCTGTGATTGCCATTTTCCTGGATCACTTCCTGCAGCATTGTTTTATAATCCTGAATATGATTTCCCTCTGCTACATTTATGATATCAATTTTAAGCAGCTCAAGTATAAAATCTGCTGCTGCTGTAAAACCCTGGTCAAGATATAAAGCACCAAAAATTGCTTCCATAGTATCTGCTAAAATTGAATCTCTTTCTCTACCACCTGTCATTTCTTCTCCTTTACCCAAGAAAAGGAACTGTCCGAGTTCAATTCTTTTGGCAACTTCTGCTAATATTGGGGCACTTACAATAACTGCCCGCATTTTTGCCAGCTCTCCCTCTGGTAAATCAGCAAACTTATTGAATATATAAGTGCTGACCGAAAGGCTTAAAACAGAATCTCCCAAAAACTCTAAACGTTCATTGTCCTTAATATTAAGACGCCTGTTTTCATTGGGGTATGACTTGTGGGTTAAGGCTCTCTGGATTAACAACTTATTATTAAATTCCAGTTTTAGACTCTTTTCAAATTCTTTAATTTTTCTCTGATTAAACAATTTTCCCATTAATATCTCACCATCCATTAAAATAAATAAAAGGGATGAAAACTCCACAGAGGGAGCTTCATCCTTAAATATTGTTTAAAGAATATCTTCTAAATAACTTACAGCATCCTCTACTGTGCGAATGTCTTCTGCATCTTCATCAGGGATTTCTACATCAAATTCTTCTTCAAATGCCATTACTAATTCTACCACATCTAAAGAATCTGCTCCAAGATCTTCTATAAATGAAGAGTCTTCAGTAACTTCATCTCTGTCAACTGCTAATTCTTCTGCTACAATATCAATAACTTTATCTAAGATATTATCCACTCCATTCACCTCCTTCCCAGGGCCTTGAGCTCAAAACAAGTTAAGCGCCCATGCCTCCATCAATTTTAATTACTTCACCATTTATGTAGTTTGCATTATCTGAAGCTAAAAATGATACTAAATCTGCTACTTCTTCTGCTCTGCCAAAACGAGCCAGAGGAACCTGTTCTATGATTCCCTCTTTGATACTGTCACTCAGCTCATCTGTCATTTCTGTATCTATAAAGCCAGGAGCTATTGCATTTGAGCAGACTCCTTTTGTAGCCAGTTCTTTGGCCATTGTTTTAGTAAAGCCAACAATTCCTGCTTTTGCAGCTGAATAATTAGCCTGACCTGCATTACCATTAACTCCTACCACAGAAGATAGATTAATTAACTTAGCATTTTCAGCTTTAAGTAAATATCTTACTGCATTTTTGGTGCAGTTAAATACACCTTTTAAATTAATATCTAAAACCTGATCCCAGTCTTCTTCCTTCATTCTTAAAATAAGCTTATCCTTTGTAATTCCGGCATTGTTAACCAAAACATTAAGGCCGCCCATTTTTTTATAAGCAGTTTTGACTAGATTAGCTGCCTGATCGAAATCACTCACATCAGCCTGAATCAGATGAGCGGTACCACCAGCTGCTTCAATTTCACTTTTAACTTCTTCGGCTCTTTCCTTAGAATGAGCATAATTAATAACAACTTCTGCCCCTAAAGCAGCCATTTTCTTTGCTATTTCAGCTCCTATACCGCGGGAGCTTCCTGTGATTAATACTTTTTTATCGTTAAGGTTTATCAAATTTGACACCTCTTTTTTCTTATAATAAATTTAAGCTGTGATTAAATGTATATTACTTCAGCAGACTGTGACTATTTTTAATAACAGCTTCTGCTTCTTCAATAATCTCATCTACTATTTCTCTTACACTTTTAATTTCAGAAATCATTCCTGAAATCTGACCGGCCATTACACTACCCTGGTCAACATCACCATCAATAACAGCGTCCCGAAGCTTACCTGATCCCAGTTCTTCTACTTCTTCAGGTTTGGCTCCTTCCTTTTCCAGCCTGTCTATCTCTTTAGTCAGCTTGTTTTTAAGGTTTCGCACCGGATGGCCTGTGCTGCGGCCTGTAACAACTGCATCACGATCTCTGGCTCCTACAATGGCCTTTTTAAAGTCTTCAGAAGCTGTACATTCTTCAGAACAGACAAATCTGGTCCCAATCTGAGCACCCTTTGCTCCCAGAGCAAGCACTGCCGCCAGACCCCGACCGTCAGCAACTCCACCAGCTGCTATTACCGGTACCTTAACTGCATTAACTACCTGAGGTACTAAAGCCATAGTAGTCAGCTCTCCGATATGACCTCCAGCCTCTGTTCCTTCTACTATAACTGCATCTACCTTTAGCCTTTCCATTCTTCTGGCTAAAGCTACAGAAGGAACTACAGGAATAACTTTAGATCCTACTTCCTGAAATCTTTTTACATGTTTACCAGGATTACCGGCACCTGTAGTAATTACAGGAACTTTTTTCTCTATTGCCAGTTCTATTATATCATCTGCAAAAGGAGAGAGTAACATAATATTTAAACCAAATGGCTTATCAGTCAGATCTCTTACCTTTTCAATTTCTTTTTCAATAACATCTGCCGGAGCATTACCAGCTCCAATTATACCCAGGCCACCTGCACTGGAAACAGCTGCAGCAAGTTCGCCAGTTGCAACCCAGGCCATACCTCCCTGAATAATTGGCTTCTCAATCTCTAGTAAATCACATAGTTCAGTTTTCAATGCCATTTATTCCAACTCCTCATTCTTTTCTAACTCACTTTTTATCAGTGCTACTATATCTTCTTTAACAGTATTTTTAGCAGTTTTAACAGCATTATAAATAGCAGTCCCATCCGAACTACCGTGACTGATAATAACAATACCATTAACCCCTAATAAAGGAGCTCCTCCATACTGTCTGTAATCAATTTTTTTCAAAACTTTTTTTAAATATGGTTTCAATAACAGCGCAGCCAGTTTTGATCTTAGATTAGTCTGAAAGCTTTCCTTAATTAAATCAAGAAAAAATGAAGCTGCCCCTTCTGTTGTTTTTAAAACTACATTGCCGACAAATCCATCTGTTACAACAACATCAACTTTGTCACTGAAAATATCTCTACCTTCAACATTACCAATAAAATTTTTGATCCGCTGATCATTACTTAAAATTTCATAGCTTTCTTTGCTTAAATTATTTCCCTTGCTCTCCTCTTCCCCAATATTTAAAAGAGCAACTTTAGGATTATCAATCTTCATTAAATTTTCCGCATAAAGCTGGCCCATCAAAGCAAACTGCTGTAGATTTTCGGGGCTGCAGTCAGTATTGGCTCCATTATCTAAAACCAGAGTACTGCCATTTGCAGCAGGAAACTGAATTGCAATTGGTGGTCTAGAAACACCTTTAATCCGACCTACCCTTAATAATCCAGCTGCCATCACCGAGCCCGTATTTCCTGGAGAAATAAAAGCATCAACTTTTTGATCCTTCAATAATCGTGCACCAACATTAACTGTTGCATTTTTTTTACTGCGCAGAGCTTTGATTGGAGATTCATGCATGGTAATTATTTGATCAGCATTTTCTATTTTAAGCCTTTTCGAATCAAAGTCAGTTTTTGCTAACTCTTCGCTTATAATATCATATTCACCAATCAGGGTCAATTCAATTTCTGCTTCTTCTCTCAATGCTTTTAAAGCTCCTGCAATTAATTCTGCAGCATCCTTTTCTCCACTCATAACATCAACAGCTATTCTATACAATATTGCCGCCTCCCGGGTTCAAAAAAAGAAAATTTATATCTGTATCATTTGGAAAACATTATATCTCAACCGTCGGTCAAATGCAAGTTTATGGCAAGAAAAAAACAGAGAATCTCCTGCAGAGAGATCTCTGTTTTTCTAAAATATTTTAATTTCCGCTCACCTTTTTGCCATCATAATGTCCACATTCAGGGCATACATGATGAGGTAAAATCTTTTCATGGCAGTTTGAACATTCTACTAGACTTGGAGCACTCAGCTTCTTATGAGTACGTCTTTTACGCTTACGAGTTTTAGAAGTTCGTTTCTTTGGTACAGCCATTATATACACCTCCTTTGTTTATTTATCTTCACTTTCATTATAAAAGTCTTTAAGCTTCGCCAGACGTGGATCAATCACTTCTACCTCACAGTCACATTCCTCTTCATTTAAGTTCTGACCACATTCAGGGCAGATGCCCTTGCAGTCTTCAGAACAGAGAGGTTTCATGGGTAAGGATAAAATAATGTTATCCACGACTATTTCGTCTAAATATAGTTCTTCCTCATCTTCCATTTCACTTTTTAAAACATCTTCGGAAATATCGAGCTCAACAGGAGAACTATACTTTTGTAAGCAGCGGCTGCAGCTTAAAATTAATTCTGCTTGCAATTTACCATTTACTACAAAAGAATCACTGGTATTAAAAATCTCTAAGTCAAGCTTAATTGGTTCTTCAATTTCAATTTCGCGGTTAGCAAATTCTAAATCATGAAATTCAAGCTCCAGTGATACCTGTTTGCTACCTCCAATTTCTTTTAAATCGCTGAGGTTTATATACAATTTATCTGATCACCCCTGTAAATAGCCACGTTTTATTATATAAAAAGCAGCTTAAACTGTCAAGAAGAAATTTACTTATTTACTAATTCCATTGTATCTCTGGCGATAACCAATTCCTCGTTTGTTGGAATAACCATTGCTTTAACTTTAGAATCAGCAGTTGAAATAAATACTTCCTTATCACGGCAGTCATTTGCCTCATGGTCTACCTCTACCCCTAAATATTCAAGTCCTTCTAGAACTCCTGCTCTGGTTTCTTTAGAGTTTTCACCGATTCCGGCTGTAAAGACAATAGCATCAACACCGCCCATTGCAGCTGTATAAGCTCCAATATATTTCTTCACTCTGTAATTAAAGAGTTCAATTGCAATTTCTGCCTGATGATTTCCATCTTCTGCAGCCTCTTCAACATCACGAGAGTCACTGCTGACACCGGAAACACCTAAAAGACCACTTTCTTTATTCAAAATATCATCCATCTCTGAAGCAGAAATATCTTCTTTATCCATGATAAATGGAATTATAGCCGGATCAATATCTCCACAGCGAGTACCCATTACCAGGCCTTCTAAAGGAGTTAATCCCATACTTGTATCTACAGATTTACCATTTTTAACTGCTGCTACACTGGCACCATTACCGAGATGACAGGTCACAATTTTAAGTTCAGCTAAAGGTTGATCCATCATCTGAGCTGCTCGTTTAGCAACAAAGCCGTGAGAAGTTCCGTGGAAACCATATCTTCTTACCCCATATTTCTTATAGTATTCATAAGGAAGTGCATAAATAAATGCTTTCTCTGGCATTGACTGGTGGAAAGCTGTATCAAAAACTCCAACCTGAGGTTTGTCAGGCATTAGTTCTTTACAGACTTTAATCCCCATAATATTAGGAGGATTGTGTAAAGGTGCTAAATCAGCAACATCTTCCAGTTTTTTAATTGCCTGATCATCAATTACAGTAGATTCTGCAAATGCTTCCCCACCGTGAACAATTCGGTGTCCAATTGCCTCTACTTCATCCATATCTTCCAGTACACCGTGATCTTTGGAAAGCAGTGTTTCTATTAATAATTCAATTCCTATCTTATGTGTAGGAATATCTTTTTCAATTACAATTTCTTCACCTGCACCATTTTCATATTCTAAAAATGAGTCATCGATTCCAATTCTCTGAATTAAACCCTTTGCCAGTACACTCTCTGTTTCCATATTAAATAACTGATACTTTAAAGACGAACTACCACTATTAATTACAAGTATTTTCATTTTCTTCCCCCTATAAATTTTATTTATTTTGAGCCTGTACTGCTGTAATTGCTGTTAAATTAACAACATCATCTACTGAACAGCCGCGAGACAGGTCATTGATTGGTGCTGCCAGCCCCTGTAGAATTGGACCAACTGCATCTGCACCTGCAAGTCTCTGTACAAGCTTATAACCAATATTTCCTGACTGTAAATCAGGAAAAACTAAAACATTTGCTCTTCCAGCTATTTCACTGTCTGGAGCTTTCCTTTGACCAACACTTTCTACTAAAGCAGCATCTGCCTGCATTTCACCATCAATCTTTAAATGAGGTGCATTCTGATGGGCAATCTTTACTGCCTGCTGTACATTATCTACATTTTCATGCCGGGCAGAGCCCATTGTAGAAAATGAAAGCATCGCTACTTTTGGATCAAAATCTAATAATCTGTGTGCTGTATCAGCTGTAGTTATCGCTATCTCTGCCAGTTGTTCTGAATTTGGAGCTGGGTTTACAGCACAGTCAGAAAAGACCATTACTCCCTCTTCTCCAAATGATTTATCTTTAAGGACCATTATAATTGCACTGGAGACTGTTGAAATTCCTTCTGCAGTTTTTACTATCTGAAAAGCCGGTCTTAAAACATTACCGGTTGCATTAGCTGCTCCAGCAACCATTCCATCTGCTTTATCTGTATAAATCATCATTGTTCCAAAATATAATGGATCTTTGATAGCTTTTTCTGCGTCTTCCCTGCTAATCCCTTTATGTTTTCTTAATTCATAAAATTCATCTCTGAACTCAGTTATGTAATCAGAATCTTCAGGATCAATAATTTCAACCCCGTCTAAATCAACTTCATACTCCTCTGCAGATTTTTGAATAGATTTTAGATTACCTAAAATTACAATTTCAGCAATCCCTTCAGCTTCTATTTCTGCTGCAGCTTTAACTATTCTTTCGTCATCACCTTCGGCAAAAACAATTTTCTTTAAATCAGAAGCTGCTCTCTCCTTAAAATTTTTAAGCACATCCATCTTAAATATCCTCCCCCGTGGTTTTAAAATATGTAATTTGTTCTTTATATATTTATTTGCTATTATATATATAATACTGTGTTAAAGTATCAAATCCTTCTTTATAGAAAGAAGTTCGAAAAGTAAAACTTTTATTATGCAGTAGTACTTAATTAATTAAATTAAATTTAAATAATGAGGTGTTTTTATGGCATTAACTGCATTGATCACAGAATATAACCCTTTTCATAATGGTCATCAATATCATCTAAACCAGAGCAAAAAAATAACAAAAAATGATGAGCTGCTTGTAATTATGAGCGGCAACTTTACTCAGCGTGGAGATGCAGCTCTCTTAGATAAATGGGCTCGAACACGGCAGGCACTAAAGTGTGGTGCTGATCTTGTTCTAGAACTCCCTCTAATTTATAATATTCGGAGTGCTGAATATTTTGCTCATTACTCGGTTTTAAGTTTAGAAAAAACTAAGCTGATAGATTCAATTGTCTTTGGTAGTGAAGCCGGCAATATTGAGATCCTTACTGCTGCTGCAGACGCATTTGTAAATGAAAGCTCTGAATTTAAAGCTGAACTGCAGAAATATTTGAAAACTGGTATTGATTTTCCAACCGCAAGGCGCCAGGCCCTGCTTGCCTGCCTTCAGTATTATCCAAAGCTGCAGAAATTTAACAAAAATCAGATAGAAAAAATATTGAAAGCTCCCAACAACATCCTGGGCATAGAATATCTAAAGTCATTAATTAAATTAGATTCAGATATCAAGCCATATACTATTAAAAGAACCGGTACAGACTACCACAGCCAAAATATAAATAAAAATTATGCCAGTGCTTCCCTAATCAGAAATATTATCAATTCTAAAACTCAGGCTGAGGCGCTGACTGATGTCAGAAAGTTAATGCCGGCTGACTCCTGGAAAATTTTAAAAGATGAAATCAAACAGGGACGTTATGTTACAAAGAAAGCTGAAGAAAAGCTTTTCAACAAAGTAGTTGATCAGTTAAGACGCCTTCAGGCTGATGATTTAAGAAAATATAAGGGTATTAAAAACGGACTGGAAAATAGAATAATTGAGAAAGCAGCGGCTGCTTTTAATACTGACTCATTTCTGGAATCATTAAAATCAAAAAATCTAACAGAAAGCAGACTTAAAAGAAAACTGCTGCAACTTTATTTTGAGCTTGACGCTGAAAAAATAAAGCTGGTAGAGGAAAATGCTCCTCACTATCTAAGAGTGCTGGGAATCCGAAGAGGTAAAGAACATCTACTTTCTCAGCTTAAAGAAAAATCTGGGCTTGAAATAATAATCAATCCAGCTGCAGAATTAAATTCTGTTGATTTAAAGACCAGCAGTCCACTTGAGCTTTCATTGAGTTATGATCTTCTGGCCTCAGATCTTTATTCACTGCTTTATCAGAATTCAACACACAGCCAGGCCAACAGAGATTTTTATCAAAAATTAATAAAAATCTAAATAAGATTTAGATTTTAAGGTCTTTTTCAAGATATTCAATAATATCATCAATATTAGTAACTTTTAACAGCTCTAAATTACCAGCATATTTAGAAGCTTTTTTATAATTTTCTTCTGGTACAATAAATAGATCAACACCGGCTTCTTTAGCTGCCATTATCTTATATTCAACACCATCTATTCGGCCAATTTCTCCGTTAAGACTGATTGTTCCAGTCCCAGCTATTCTTTTACCTCCAGTAATATCTGATGGTATTAATTGGTTGTAGATTTCCATGCTAAACATACTACCTGCTGAAGGACCAATAATATTTTTTGTGTCAAAGCTAACTTCGCGTGGAATATTATAATCCAATCCTTTAGACCTTATTAAAACTCCAATAGAAGGATTTCCTTCATTGCCTTCAAGTTCAACTGTTTTTAGATTGAAGTTTATTTTTTTATTGTCCCTCAAAACTGTAATTTCAACTGCATCTCCAATCTCCCGGTTTTTAATTATATTAACTGCATCAGCAGCCATTTCTACCTTTTTACCATCCACAGCTATAATTAAATCACCGGATTTTAATTTATTATAGGCACTTCCATCTTCCATAACCTCTACGACTTCTGCACCTTCTCCTGAAACCTCAACCTCATAACCAGCCTGTCTAAAGGCAACCGCCTGAGCCTGAAGTTTGCTTTCCTCCATCAGCTCAGCCATTAATTCTATATATTCATTCATTTCCATGTTTTCCGGCAGCTGTTCAGAAATAGCAGTTAACTCTTTATCTTCTGGCTCAAAAACACTAATATAAAAATAATCCCAGGCCATAGCTCTTCTGGTACTGACTGCAGTCAGTAAAAACTCTCCTTCATTTTCATAACCATCCTTCACCTCAATCATTGGCGAAAGTTCAGCCGCAATACCGGGCTCCATAACCTGATAGGGCAGTGGTATAAAATGACTAATAACAAACAAGATAAATATTATTCCTATTAAACGAGAATAAAAATTTTTTAACCTTTTGTTTCTCATAAAGATCTTCCTTTTTGATTAATTTATTGGTATTCAGCAGCAAAAAAGCTGCTGAAACAGAAACTTTTAGACCACTCTCAAAAAAAGTCAACATATCTATTATAT
>QBLP01000116.1 GCA_003070825.1 Halanaerobium sp.
GGAAAATATAGAATCAATATATTATATTGAAACAAATCGAACGTTTACCCTGCTGAGAAAATATGCCTGGATTTTTACTTTAACCGTTGCAATCGGAGGGCTCTGGTTTCCAAAGTTTGGACTTTTTGTACTGCCGGTAATTGCGGGGCTTTCTTTGACATCGTTTTTTAAAGGCCGCTACTGGTGTGGAAATATCTGTCCCCATGGAAGTTTATTTGACTCAGTACTGCTGCAGTTTAGTAAAAATAGAGAGATCCCACATTTTTTTAAATCAAAATTTTTAAGAATTTCTTTTTTCTTATTTTTTTCCTTCCAAATTGGAAGAAAATTGGTCAGTGTCATAAACATTTATGGTCAGGCCCCATTTCTTGACAAATTGGGCTTTATTTTTGTAGCCAGTTATTTAATGGTAACAGTTTTAGGTGGGATAACCTCTTTTTTTTATTCTCCCAGAACCTGGTGTCAATTTTGTCCAATGGGCAGCATCCAGCATATGAGTTATAAAGCTGGAAAAAACCTTGGCATTAACAATGAGACTGATGCTAAAGTAACTATAGAGTCTACTGATCTCTGTCATGAATGTGGAATGTGTGCTCGAGTCTGTCCGATGCAGCTTGATCCATATTTAGAGTGGAATGAAGATGGTCAGCTGGATAACGAGAAATGTATTCGCTGTAATACCTGTGTGGAAAACTGTCCGGCAGGAATTTTAGAGATAAAAAATAACTCAGCTGATGAATTTAATATCTGGGAAGAAGGAGAACTTGATTATTATCACAAGGATAATATCAGGGCAAAAATCGAAGAAATAAGAGAGCTTTCTGGAAATATCAAAGAATTTTCTTTCAGACTAATGGAGCCACCCCACATCGATGTAGAAGCAGGCCAGTTTATACTGGTAAAAGTCTCTGATAAACATCAGATGTATAGAGCTTATTCAATCGCTGGAATAGAGGATGATGGCAGTTTGATTAAGGTAACAGTAATGAGAATTACAGATGGTTATGGAACCAGCATTATCTTCTCAGATTTTGAAGAGGGACAGGTAATTGAACTTAAGGGACCAATGGGGCACGAATTAGTAGTTGACAAAGATGCAGAAGATGTAATGCTTGTTGGGGGAGGAATTGGAATTACACCCTTTATACCAATCGTTGAAGATATAGTCCACAATGATAATCACATAAAAAATGCAAAGTTAATTTATGGGGTTAACGAGGAAGATCAGTTCCTCTACCGAGACTTTTTTGAGGAAATGGATGCAGAATCTGATAAATTTGATTTTGTTCCGGTCGTTGCCTTTGATGACAACTGGAATGGAGAAAAGGGATTTGTCACTGATGTGATGGATAAATATGAGCTTGATGACTATAAAATATATATGTGTGGACCGGGGCCAATGGAGGCTGCAGCCAGACAGCTCTTAGAAGAAAAGGATTTTGATCAGAGCCACATCTATGCCGAATCTACTTAAATTTAAGACTGCAGATCTTCCAGATCATAAAAGAAAGAAAGTATTTCTGCGATAACAGTATATAATTCTTCGGGAATTTCATCTCCGATATTTAGTTCAGCCAGAACCTGGACAACATCCTTATCTTCTCTAATTGGGATGTTTTCCTGTCTGGCTTTTTTTATTATCATCTCCGCTATACTTCCCTTACCACTGGCAATAATTTTTGGAGCTCGATCAGTATTTTGATTATATTTTAAAGCAACTGTTTTTTTAGTTTCAGAGTTTTTTTTATCTGCTGTCATCTTTATTACCTCATTCCAAAAGTTATGAATTATAATTTAAAAACTTATTTTGCAGCGATTAAGTTAGATCTTAATATCTATATGTCTGTACTGACCTTCCTCGTCAAGTTCGTTTAACTCATTTAAAATCAATTTATTAAAAAACTGATTTTTTTCTTCAGCTAGATTACTAAAATTCTTGATTCGAACACTGTTAATCTTAAATCCTTCCTGCTTTAGAGCCGACTGTAGTCTGCCAAAATTTGATTCAATTAAATTTGCAGTCTGAGCACTTTCAGTAAAAAAAGTAGTCTTAATATTTTTCTGATCGACATTAACTTTTGTCTGAATTGGTCCTATATTTTCGAATTCTAAGATAAAAGAGATATTATAGCCTTTATTAGAATTCTGACTGCCAGCACCATCACTTTCTTCCTTTTCCACCTTTAAAAGCAGAGAGGATAATTTATTATTCGGCAGCTGCACAGGAATTTCTAGGGCGAGCATCAGGGGTGAATTTTGATTCTGCTGCTGCAGATTGATCAATTTCTGGCCCAGAATATTGTCTGCTATTTTTTCTTCATTTTCCCCGCCGGTTTTATTAAATAGAGAGAGAATCTGGTTTGAAATTTTACTCTG
Organism: Halanaerobium sp.; assembly: GCA_003070825.1. Taxonomy (GTDB): domain Bacteria; phylum Bacillota; class Halanaerobiia; order Halanaerobiales; family Halanaerobiaceae; genus Halanaerobium. The sequence goes on from QBLP01000116.1 coordinate 2,377, forward strand.
AGCAGCTAGGCTTTCTGCAATTTCTGAGCTGGAAGAGCTTAGATTGACAGCTGTTTCCGTTTCACTGAGCAGGGGAAAATCTTGATTATTCAAATTGGTTAAGATTTGACTTTTATCAGTTAAATTTTCAGCAAACTGATTAATGTTTCCTTCAAAATGAGCTGCTGTTTCTCTGATTATGCTTTCTGTGAGGGGCAGCTGATTATTTTCGAGGAAGGAAAAAGCTTTTAAAAGTGCGAGCTTTTCGGCACTTCCTTCAATGTTATTATCAGCCAGAAAATTATTTAGAATTTTAAGCGTATCCTGATCAAAATTCTGGCCGAGGCTCTTAAAATTATTTAAAATCAAATTTTTAATTTCCTGGTCCAGCTGATTAAAATTATTCAAAATCTGAGGGTTAAGGTTCTGATTTTCAGTCAGCTCTGCTGGAATATCAGCTGTAGATTCCAGATTACCGCTGAGGGAATTTAAGGAGCCAAGATCAGCATTAGATAAAGCTTCCTGGTTGGCCTCAGCCTGAATCTGCTGGTTTAAATTATCAAAGTTGAGCAGAGAACTTTTTAGATCGGCTAACTCCAGATCACTAAGCAGATTATTCAGCTGCTCCTGAGATAATGTATTATCTGAACCCATAAACTGCTCGAGCATCGAACTGAGATTTCCATTACTATTAAAAACTGAGCGCAGACCACTGATTAGCTTTTCCGAAAGGGGAAGCCCATTACTTTCCAAAAAGGCAAAGGCTTTGATCACAGCCATTTTATCTTCTGCAGCTGTGGCCGGATTCTGATCAAGGTACTGAAGCAGGCTGCCGACAGTTTTTTCGCTGAGGGGCATCTCCAGTTTAGCCCAGCTGTCTAAAAGCATTTTTTGGGTATCATCTTCGAGAGAAGCCAGCAGACGAAAAATTTCAGGCAGCAGTTCAGCACTCTCACTTTTAGCCTGGCTCTCATCAGTGCTGATATTATCTGTGTTTAAAGCCTGTCTGAGCATTCCTATATCGAGTTTTCTAATTGGTGCCAGACCATTTAAGTCCATAAATTTCACTCCCGGGATATTATATTCCATTACTTACTCTTTATTTCGATAAAATTGATTGAAATCCTCTAAAAACTCATATATTATTATAGCAGAGGTTAAGAATCTCTTTAAAGATTATTTTCAAATAAAAAATTAAATTACTCTATTTTTATAAATTTATAAAATCGTAAAGGAGGTTAATCATGTCTGATAAATGTGGAAACTGCGGCTGTGGTTCACATAATGCAGATGATAACTGTGCCAGCCAGCAGTTGAGTGAGGAAGAATTGGAAAAGATATTAAAAGAAAAATCAGAACACAGCAGGAAATATACTGTTGAATATAGAATTAGTCTGCAGGAGATGAAATGTGAGGCTGAGGTTTTAATTGATCGGGTTAAAGCTTATACAGGAATCGTTGACGAAATTGAATTTACCGAAGAAGAATTAATAATATCCTACGATGATCGTTTAATAACCCCGGCTGAAATTTCTGATCTAGTCCAATAAAAGAAAAGAGGAGATTTAATGCTGAGCCATGAGATTGATTACGAAATTATAGGTGATGATATGCAGGTTGTGGAAGTTGAACTGGATCCTGAAGAAACAGTGATTGCTGAAGCAGGAGCAATGAACTGGATGGATAATGGGATTTCTTTTGAGGCCAAGATGGGAGATGGAACTGAGGTAGATAAGTCGATTTTAGGAAAAATATTTGGAGCCGGCAAGCGAGCTATTACCGGTGAATCAATATTTATGACTCATTTTACCAATAAGGATTACGGCAAAAAGAAAATAGCCTTTGCCGCTCCTTATCCCGGTAAAATCATTGCCCTTGACCTGGCAGAAATGCCGCAGAATCAGTTTACCTGTCAGAAAGATGCTTTTTTATGTGCTGCTCTGGGAACAAAGGTAGATATAACATTTAGTAAGCGTTTTGGTAGTGGACTATTTGGCGGCGAAGGTTTTATTCTACAGAAGTTAAGTGGTGACGGCAGAGCCTTTGTTCATGCCGGGGGAACAGTGGTCAAAAAAGAACTAAAAAACGAAAAACTTAAAGTAGATACTGGTTGTCTGGTCGGTTTTACGTCTGGTATTGATTACAGCATTGAGCGAGCAGGTGAATTAAAGTCCATGCTCTTTGGTGGGGAAGGTTTATTTTTAGCCACCCTGCAGGGGACAGGTACAGTTTATCTGCAGAGTCTGCCATTTTCCAGACTTGCAGATCGAATTATTAAAAGCGCACCTCGAGTTTCGGGCAAACAAAAGGGAGAGGGTTCTGTACTGGGACAGATCGGTAATATGCTGGATGGGGATAATTTTTAATCAAATTGTAATCTCTTTAACTTGCAAAGCCTCCCTGAATATTAGATAATGTATATTAATACCTATAAAATTAATAATATACTGAAAAAATAAATAAGGGAGGTAATAGAATGTTAACTTTAAAAGAGATAAAAGCCAATCCTGATTTTCAGCATATGATCAAAGAAGCAAATCATTATCTGTCAGAAAAAGGATATACAGAACACGGTTTTCGTCATGTTAATTTTGTCTCTGATACCACCAAAAGAATTCTAAAAGACTTAGGTTTTGATAAAAAAACAGTTGAACTGGGAGCTATTGCCGGTTACCTGCATGATGTGGGCAACATGTTTAATCGCAAACACCATGGAATATCAGGTGCCAATATAGTCTATACTGAACTGCGCCGGCTGGATGTTCCTTTAGAAGATATAACAAAAATAACAACAGCAATTGCCAATCATGATGTAGAGATTGGTCAGGCTGTAAGTCCTATTACTGCTGCCCTGATTCTGGCTGATAAGAGTGATGCTCACAGAACCAGGGTTAATAAAAAGGATTCTACTTTTATCCATGATCGGGTAAATCTGGCTATCAGAGATTCAAAGATTTCTGTAGATGCGGAAGAAGAAACAATCACCTTAAGTATCGATTATGATTCTTCGATCAGTCAGGTAATGGACTATTTCGAAATTTATTTATACCGAATGGAACTGTGTAAGGAGGCAGCAAAGTATTTAGGCTGCAGATTCAGACTATTGATCAATGAGCTTGAGCTTTTAGGTCATGTTAATTATCAGGAAAGTTAATGAAAATAAATTATGTAATTTAATTAAGGAAGGTAATTATGTTTTTTAAATTGTTAATGATTTTTATTTTAGTACCACTGATTGAACTTTATTTTTTACTGGAGATCAGTCAATTCATTGGAGTTTTTACTACTGTAATGGTTATTGTTTTTACAGGAGCTGCCGGGATCAGCATTGCCAGAAGACAGGGTTATCAGGTAGTCAGTAATATTCGTACCACCCTTAATCAGGGCAAGATGCCGACAGATGATTTAATTAGTGCTTTACTGATTTTAATCGGTGGAGTAACGCTTTTAACACCGGGGTTTTTGACTGATATCACAGGTTTTCTACTGATATTACCGGGTTCTCGGGATCTAATAGCAGCTTTAGTCAAAAAATATTTCCTAAAATATGTTAAGGAAAATAAAGTTGAGGTTCATTACGGGAGCCAGTTTGAGCAGCAGAGAAATAATCAGCAGAAAAATGATAAATATGCTGATTATGAGGATGATTTTATCGATGTCGAGGCTGAAAAGGTAGAAGAAGATGAAGATTTAAAACATTAAAAATATGTAAATATAAAAAAGAGGAGCCAGTCTCAGAC
>QBLP01000117.1 GCA_003070825.1 Halanaerobium sp.
AGATGTGTATAAGAGACAGGTTTTATTCTCTGCAGACTGCAGCAGAGGATATTGTGCTGCAGGAGCCAGCTTACCAGCAGTTTGAACTGAATAATGGAATGCAGTTTATGGTGTTTCCGGATCATTCGATTCCTTTAATCAGATATTCTATTTATTATAATGTAGGTTCAATCGATGAGCAAAATAATCAGACCGGGATTTCTCATTTCCTAGAACATCTGATGTTTCTGGGAACAGAAAATCTTCCTGAAGGTGAGATTGATGATTTGATTTCTTCGGTTGGCGGTCAGCTAAATGCTGCTACCAGTTTTGACTACACTTATTATTACCATGAGGTTCCGGCTTCGATGCTGGAACTGGTAATGGCCCTGGAGTCAGATCGGATGCAGAATTTAAAATTTAATGATGCTGAAATCAACCGGGAACGAGAAGTAATCAAACAGGAAAGAAGAATGCGCACTGAAAATAATATCTTCTCCCGGGGCTTTGAAGAGATTAAAGCTCATGCATTTAAAGATAGTTATTTGGAGCATAATGTTATCGGCTGGATGGAAGATATCAACAGCATTTCACCTCAGCAGCTGCAGAATTATTACCAGCGGTATTATTCACCAAACAATTCTTTAGTGGTTGTCAGTGGTGATCTGGAGGCCGAGATGGTTAAAAAGCTGGCTGAAGAGTATTATGGCTCCTACCAGGCAGCTGAGATTGACCGCAAAGAATTTAAACTGCCGGCTCAGCTGGCAGAGAAGACTAAAAAAGTTGAATTAAATACTAATATTCCCTATGCACTTCAGCTCTACAGAATTCCAGCTGCTGATCAGCTTGAAATAACAGCCTTAGAAATTTTTCTCGATATTCTGGCAAACAGCCAGAGTTCACGGCTTAAGCAGAAGCTGCAGCAGGAGGCTGGTATAATTTTAGACAGTGGGGCTTTTCTCTATCCCCTGCGCACGGATTCTTTTGCCCTGATCTACTTTATTCCTTCAAATCAGAATTTAGTTGAGCAGGCACAGCAGGCTTTTGATAGGGAGCTGGAAAAAATATTTACTGAGGGTATAACTGCCCAGGAATTTGAGATGGTTAAAAAGCAGTACCAGAAATCTTTAATTTTTTCTCAAAAGGATATTAACTCAGCAGCTTCCACTTATGCTTTAAATGAACTGCGCTTTAATCAGGCAGATTTAATAGAAGCAAAAATAGAGTATATCAATAATTTGGGTAGAGAAGAGCTAATTCGAACTGCCAAAAAATATTTCAGTCCAGACCAGCGGACAAAAGGCTATATTTTACCGGAAAATAAAGGTGGTGCTCAGCAGTGAAGAAGTTTAAGAAAATTATATTTTACAGCCTGATTATGATCCTTGTTTTAAGTTCTAATCTAGCTGCAGGCACTGATCAATTCAGCCCTGATTTTTTTAGAGAACTGGCAGAGGTGGTAAACGAAAAACCCGAGATTGAGGTACCTGATTATCAGCTTATGGAGCTGGAAAATGGGATGAGATTTTATCTGGTTGAGGATAAGAGTCTGCCGATTGTGGAAGTCAGGGGTTATATCAATGGTGGTAAAATTAACGAAAGCAGTAATAATGCCGGGATAACTTCTTTAATGACAGAGCTGATGCTCAAAGCAAGCAAAAATTACAGTGAAAGTGAATTTTCTCTTTTTAAAGAAATTAACGCTCTCTCCTTAAATCTAGGGGTTGGCTCAGATAGGATTTCAATCAGTGGAAATTCTTTGAATACTGAAACTGAAGAACTACTTTCCCTGCTGGCTGAAGTTCTGATTAGACCAGAATTTGCAGGCAGCCACTTTGCGAGAACTGTTGCGGAATATCAGCAGCTCTACAGGCAGCAGTTCTATAATGATTCAGCTTTATTAAATATGCACTTTTTTAAGAATCTATATGGAGAGCATCCTTATGGTTATAATTATAATTACAATCTAATCTTAGAATTTTTAAATCAGGTTGATTCCAAAATGGTGGAGGATTTTTACAGTAAAATTGTTCAACCTGAGCGAATTTCAATTGCTATTAGTGGAGACTTCGAAATGGAAGCTTTAAAGACCAGGCTTAAAAGAAATTTTGCCAGCTGGGAAAATGCGAGTGAGAAGCCAGCTGAAAGCTATGTTAGTGTTAATCCAAAAATTCATCAAAAAATAATTGTCGTTGATAAAGCTGATGCCACTCAGGCCAATATGAGGCTGGGCTATAATTTTTATACCAGCAGTTATCCGAAAAGAATTCCCTTTTTAATGGCAAATCGAATCTTTGGCAGTGGTGGATTTAACAGCCGCCTGATGGAGAACCTCCGCAGTGAAAAGGGATATGTTTATGGAACTAATGCCCAGGTCAGTTATAATGATTATGGAGGAGCTTATTTTATCAATTTAAGTCTTGATCCCGAAAAAGCCCTTGCCGGTATGGAAGCTGTTAAAGAAGAGATGCTTAAGCTTAAGACAGCTAAAGATCCTTTCCAGGAAAAAGAGCTCTTTGAAAACATTAATCTCTATAATGCGGTTTTCCCAAAAGCCTATCAGCATCAGATAGATGTGCTGGAGGAGATTGTTTATCAGCTCGAATTTGAGAATGGCTCAAAAAATTATCTAAATAATTTCATCAAACAGTATAATGGACTTGAGGCTGCAGAAGTTCAGCAGATCTTTGCAGAGGAACTTTATCCGGAGATTTTATTTACAGTAATTGTCGGTCCCAAAGAAAAAATACTGCCCCAGTTTAAAGAAGCAGGTCTTGAGGTAGAAGTAATTGAGAATCCGGTTTTAAATTGACTGGATAAATTTTAGCTCTTGACAGCAGACTAGATTATGAGATATTATAATAACGATAGTTGAATAATTAAAAACTTTGATGAGAAGTAGTAATTTTCCTTAAAACTGAAAGAGAATGGAATCCAGCGGCTGTAAGATTCCAGCAGTTAAAGAAAATGAAGTCGTCTCTGAGTTTTGCTGACCAGGCGGATTTAAAAATAGCAGCAGAGCAGCTAATTGCTGTTATTATAATCTGAATTAATCAGCAGCGGCACAGCAGTCGTTAACTAATGAGAGCTTTCTGCAGTTTAAGCAGGAGGAACTAAGGTGGTACCGCGAATTAAACGCTCTTTCGTCCTTAACTGGATGAGAGAGCTTTTTTTATACCTTAGATATAATTATTAAATTTTAATGATTTTAGATTATTATTAAAGGAGGGGAATAAAAGTGGAAAATTTAGAAAAAACTTATGATCCGGCCAAAACCGAAGATAAATGGTATGAATACTGGTTGGAAAACAATTATTTTGCACCAAGGGAAAAAAGAGAAGATGAGAAGGGGACCTTTAGTATTGTGATGCCTCCCCCAAATATCACAGGTCAGCTGCATATGGGCCATGCCTTAGATAATACTCTGCAGGATATTTTAACCCGCTGGAAGAGAATGCAGGGCTACCGCTCCTTATGGCTGCCCGGTACTGACCATGCAAGCATTGCAACTGAGGTTAAAGTTGTAGATAAGATGAGGGAAGAAGGAATCGAAAAAGAAGATATGACCAGGAATGAGTTTTTAGAAAAAGCCTGGGAGTGGAAGGAAGAATACGGAACCAGAATCACCAATCAGCTCAAAAAAATGGGCTCATCCTGTGACTGGTCCCGGGAGAGATTTACCCTGGATGAAGGCTGCTCAGATGCAGTAGAGGAAGTATTTATTAAGTTATATGAGGAAGGCTTAATTTACCAGGGAGACTATATTGTTAACTGGTGTCCAAGCTGCCATACTACTTTAAGTGATATCGAGGTTGAACACAAAGAAACTGAAGGTAAATTCTATCACTACAAATATCCATATAAAGATAGGGAAGGATATATTACAATTGCTACTACCAGACCGGAAACAATGCTTGGAGATACTGCAATTGCTGTACACCCATCTGATGAGCGCTACAAAGATCTGGTTGGCGAAAAGGTAATTGTACCCTTAGTTAACCGTGAAATTGAAATCATTGCTGATGAATATGTAGACAGTGAATTTGGAACCGGGATGGTTAAGGTAACACCTGCCCATGACCCAAATGACTTTGAAATCGGACGCCGCAATGATTTAGAGATTGTGACTGTAATCGATGAAGATGCTAAAATGACCGAAGCTGCCGGTGAAGCTTATGCCGGACTGGACCGCTATGAGGCCCGCAAAAAGGTAATTGAGGACCTTGAAAAAGAAGATCTGCTGGTTAAAATTGAAGACCACATGCACAATGTTGGTGAATGCTACCGCTGTGATACAGTAATTGAGCCTTTAATTTCCAAACAGTGGTTTGTTAAGATGCAGCCCCTGGCCGAGCCGGCAATTGAAGCTGTTGAAGATAGCGATATTAATTTTGTGCCTGACCGCTTTTCCAAAGTATATATGAACTGGATGAATAATATCCGCGACTGGTGTATTTCCCGTCAGCTCTGGTGGGGCCACCGAATTCCGGTTTATTACTGTAATGACTGTGATGAGGTAATTGTAAGTAAAGAAGAACCTGAGAGCTGTCCCAACTGCGGCAGCACCAATCTGCGTCAGGATGAGGATGTTTTAGATACCTGGTTCTCATCTGCACTCTGGCCATTTTCAACCTTAGGCTGGCCGGAAGAGACTGCTGACTTAGAGAGCTTTTATCCAACTGATGTCCTGGTAACCGGTAGAGATATCATTTTCTTCTGGGTGGCCCGGATGATCTTTATGGGACTTAAATTCCAGGATGAAAAACCTTTCTCAGATATCTATATTCACGGTCTGATCCGTGATGCTCAGGGAAGAAAGATGAGTAAATCCTTAGGTAATGGAATTGATCCTTTAGATATTATCGATCAATTTGGAGCAGATGCGCTGCGCTTTACCTTGATTACTGGTAATACCCCAGGTAATGATATGCGCTTTAGAGAAGAAAGACTGGAAGCGAGCCGCAACTTTGCCAATAAGATCTGGAATGCTTCTCGTTTTGTGCTGATGAACCTGGAGGATTTTGAGCTTGACTTTGTTGATGAGGCTGATTTAAAACCAACTCTGGCTGATGACTGGATGCAGAGCCGCTTAAATACTGTAGCAGGCGAAATTGATGATGCCCTGGAGAGATACAATTTTGGGGAAATGTCAAGCTCCTTATATGATTTTATCTGGAATGAGTTCTGTGACTGGTATATTGAACTTTTAAAGGCTAGATTATATCAGGATGAAGATCCGAAAGCTAAACTGACTGCCCAGTATTATGCGCTCAATACTTTAGAAAGTCTGCTCAGACTGCTGCACCCTGTAATGCCCTTTATCACTGAAGAAATCTGGCAGAAACTGCCGGGAACTGAAGGGACTATTATGCGGGCCCAGTATCCTGAGAAAAATGAAGAGGATATAAATACTGCTGCAGTCGAAAAGATGGATCTGGTGATGAGTGTGATCAAGTCTGTTAGAAATATTAGAAATGAAATGAAGGTTAATCCAGGCCGCAGAATCAAGGCACTGCTCGCAGCACCTGAGGCTAAGCTTGATATTTTAGAAGAAGGACGAGAATATATTGAAAACTTAGCCCGGATCAAAGATCTAAAAATAGGTGGAGATGAGCTTGAACGACCTGATAAGGTGTCAACTTCTATAGTTAAAGAGGTTGAGGTAATTCTGCCGCTTGAAGGTATGATTGACCTGGATAAAGAAATAGAAAGAATGGAAAAAGAAATAGAAGAGATGGATTTTGAAATCAAAAGAGCAGAAGGCAAACTAAATAATGAAGGCTTTGTCAACAATGCGCCTCAAGATTTAGTTGAAGGAGAAAAACAGAAGCTCAAAGAATACAGAGAAAAGAAAGAAAAGCTAATTGACCGCAAAAAAGAATTAGCTGAGTAAGTTTAATGTTAAGGTACCGGGTCCAAAGCGGTCGTTTTGGACCCGGTACAATAAAACCTTTTTGGACCTGGTTAAAAAGATATAATTCACAAAGGCTGGCTGTTTCCGGC
>QBLP01000118.1 GCA_003070825.1 Halanaerobium sp.
AGCGTCAGATGTGTATAAGAGACAGGGATAATTATGCGCGAATTATATCTAAAAGCACCAGCAAAAATTAACCTTGCCTTACATGTTAAGGGTTTAAGAGAAGATGGTTTTCATGAATTACAGATGATTATGCAGAGCATCAGTCTGGCAGATAGAATTAAGCTAAAAAAGAAAAGTGGAGGGATAATTGTTAAAAATTCTCATACTGAGCTGCCAACCGGAAGAGAAAATTTGGCTTATCAGGCAGCGGAGATTTTCTTTGAGAATAATCCTGAACTCAATCAGGGAGTAGAAATCTACATTGAAAAAAATATACCTATAGCAGCTGGCCTGGCAGGGGGGAGTACAGACGCTGCAGCTGTAATGAAAGGGCTCTATCTGCTTTTTGAACTGGAATATGACTTAAAAGAACTCCGCAGTTCCCTGGAAAATATCGGCTCAGATGTTCCTTACTGTCTTGAAGGAGGAACTGTTTATGCTTCCGGCAGGGGAGAAATTTTAGAGGGACTTCCTTTTATCGGAGAAAAATATCTGGTAGTAGTGACTCCTGCTTTCAAAATTTCTACACCAGAAGTATATAAATTATATGATCAAATAAAAGGTTATGATAAATTTGATTTTGACTCAGTTCAAAATAACTTAAAAAATGATCAGGAGATTGACTGGGAGCTTGACTATAAAAATGATTTAAAAAAAGCGGCAGAAAAAATTTGTCCGGAGATAAAAGAAATAAAAGATATATTTAAGAATACTAAAGCTGAATTCACAATGCTTTCCGGAAGTGGTCCAACAGTCTTTTCGATTTACAGTAGCAGAGAGCTGGCGGAAAAAGCTGCAGCCAGATGGCCCCGCAAAAATGATTTTGTTACTGTGGCCAGAACTGTTCCCAGTTATTAATTGAGGCTAGAAAGACAAATTAAAAGCTCACATGAGATTGACATGAATTTAATTTCGTGTTATACTTTCTCCAATAATTATTAGGACTTTGGGAGTAGTGATAGCTATGAAAAAGGGAAAAAATATCACAATGAAGGAAGCTAAGGAAAAAACAGGATTAACATCCAGGCAGATTCGTTATTATGATCAGCAGGAATTGATTTTTCCAGCCCGCAGCAAGGGGAATCAGCGTCTTTTTTCGGCAAGTGATATCAAAAGACTGCTTAAAATAAAAGAACTGCTTACTGCTGGGAATAGTATAGAGACTGTGCGTTCAAAATTAAAGGCTCCACTGACAGTTGATAAAGATCTGGAAGTGGATGACGATTTTGATGACAACTATGATTATTATTCAGATGTTGATCTTGACTCACTTTATCCTGTTTCTAATCGTTCAGAGTTGATAAAGAAACTTTCCCGGAGTAATAAAAAGCATTCCCAGAAGGAGGAAGATTAAGTGGAAAAATTTAGTAGAGAGAAGATTTTAAGGGTTGCTGAAGAGAAAAATGTTGAGTTTATTCGTCTGCAGTTTGTTGATATTTTAGGGATTATTAAAAATGTTGCAATTACAATTGAGCAGCTGCCTGAAGCACTTGACGGCAAGATCATGTTTGATGGTTCATCGATTGAGGGCTATACACGTATCCACGAATCCGATATGTATTTAAAGCCTGATTATGATACCTTTACAATTTTTCCCTGGGAGACCAGTGGAGGCTGTACAGCCAGAATGATGTGTGATATTTATTTACCTGACGGTAAACCTTTTGTTGGCTGTCCTCGTGGTGCACTAAAAAGTGCGATGGCTGAGGCAGAGGAGATGGGTTATGAAATGTTTGCCGGGCCAGAACCGGAGTTTTTCTTATTTGAAAAAGATAAGCATGGTAATCCAACGACAAACACCCATGATAAGGGAGGATATTTCGATCTATCTCCAGTTGATTTAGGAGGAGAAGCTCGTCGTGATACTGTATTAGCACTTAAAAAAATGGGTTTTGAAGTTGAAGCTGCTCACCATGAAGTGGCGCCAGGCCAGCACGAAATTGATTTTAAATACACTCCTGTTTTAAGAACAGCAGATAATATTGCAACTTTTAAATTTGTAACAAAAATTATTGCAATGCAGCATAATCTCCATGCAACATTTATGCCTAAGCCTATTTATGGAGAGAGCGGTTCTGGAATGCATGTTCATCAATCATTATATAAAAATGGAGAAAATGCTTTTTATGATCCTGAAGATGAACATGGTTTAAGTGAAATTGCTTATTATTATATAGGTGGACTGTTAAAGCATGCCAAAGAAACAACGGCCATTTTAAATCCGACTATTAATTCCTATAAAAGGCTTGTACCTGGTTATGAGGCACCAGTTTACATATCATGGTCAACTCAGAATAGAAGTGCCTTAGTTCGAGTTCCTTCAGCTCGTGGTAATGGAACCAGATTAGAATTAAGAAACCCTGATCCGGCAGCAAATCCATATCTGGCCACAGCTGTAATGCTTAGAGCAGGTCTTGATGGGATCAAAAATAAAATAGATCCCGGTGAACAGACTACTGATAATATTTATGAAATGAATTATAAAGAAAGAAAATCAAGAGGGATTACAAGCCTCCCTTCATCTATGGAAGAAGCGCTTAAACATTTCCAGGAAAGTGAATTTATGCGGGAAGCACTGGGTGAGCATATTTTTAACCATTTAGTTGAAGCTAAGAAAATAGAATGGTCTGTTTATAAAAAACAGGTTCACAGCTGGGAAATTGATCAATACTTAACAACTTATTAAATTCTAGTTGGGGGGATAAAAATGGAAGGCAGAGAAAATATACAGGATCATTTAAAGAAAATGAAATTAGGTAAGCTGGACACCAGATCATTATCCTTTTTAGCACTTTTTATAGCCTTTACCTCTGTGGCGACCTATTTACATATTCCAGGACCCAGCAGTTCTTATTTCAACCTGGGGGAAGTAGCTATTTATACTATTGCCCTAACTTTTGGTGCTAAAGCTGGTGGAATTGCAGGTGGTGTTGGATCTGCTCTAATGGATATTATACTTGGTTATTCAATCTGGGCTCCATTTACTTTTTTAATTAAGGGGCTGGAAGGTTTAATTGTAGGTAAAATTGCCAGCCAGCAGCAGGATAAAAAGTTTGATCGCAAAATATTTGCTATTATTGTTGGTGGAAATGTAATGATTCTGGGTTATGCTCTTGCCAAAGCGTTTTTATTAAGCTGGGCAGTTGTTTTACCCGAAATTGGCATTGATTTTGCCCAGATGCTGATTGGGGGAGTTCTGGCAATTCCTCTTTCTCATCATTTAGATAATTATTTTGGGAAGTGATATTTTTGGAAATAGGTAAACTGGCAGGAAATAAATTAAAAAGAACAATACTTGATAAAATAGAACATTTTCGCTCTGATGTACTGGTACCGGCAGGTCCAGGAGAAGATAGTGCGGTAATAGATCTGGGAGATTATTTGCTGGTGGTATCTTCTGATCCAATAACCGGTGCTGAAAAAAATGCTGGTTATCTGGCTGTTAATGTTGCCTGTAATGATATTGCAGCCGCTGGGGCTGAGCCTTTTGGAATTCAGGTCGTCTTATTATTACCACCCCGCCTGGGAGAAAAAAGAGCCGAAAAAATGATGGAAGAAATAGTTAATACAGCAGCCGCGATGAATATAGAAGTCCTCGGTGGGCATACAGAAATAACTGACTTGGTTCAAAAACCTATCATTACAGTTACTGCAATGGGCAGAGCTGTCAGGGAAGAATTAACTTCCAGTTCTGCCGCAGAAGCTGGCGATATTTTATATATTTCTAAAGGTATGGGTATCGAAGGAAGCTATATACTGGCAAGTGATTATAGGGAGCATCTGATTGAAAAAGGTGTCAGCAGTGAAACAATCGTCAAACTGGATGGTTATTTGGAACTTTTAAGTGTGCTACCTGAAAGCAGAATAGCCAGAAAAAATGGAGTTAAGGCTATGCATGATGTAACGGAAGGTGGAGTCTATGGTGCAGTAACTGAAATGGCAGCAGCTTCACAGCTTGGATTTATTATTGAGAAAGATAATTTTAAGTTAATTCCTGAAGTTGAAGAAGTTTGCCGAAAATTAGATCTAGATCCAGCAGCTTTAATCTCCTCAGGGTCAATGCTGATGGCCGCTCCACCGGAAATTGATCTAAAAAGCATTTTTGCAGAAAATGAGCTTGAAATAATCAGGGTTGGAAGAATGATTAAAGAAGGTAATTATATGGAAGCAAACGGAGTTAAAAAAGAGTTTAAAGCACCTGAAAAGGACGAATTATGGAAATTTATTGAAAAAAATCACAAATAAGTCTTGACATTTACATTTAATGGAATTATAATGTTATTAACAAATAATTCCAAAGGCGGTGTATTTATGGAAATTACAGATGTCAGAGTTTTTCCGGTCGAAATTAATGGAAGTATGGTCAAGGCTTATGCAACAGTAACATTTGACGACTCTTTTGTTGTGCGAGACATGCGGGTTATTGAAGGGAAAAACGGGATTTTCCTATCGATGCCGGCAAGAAGAAAGAGAAACGGAGACTATCAGGATATCTGTTTTCCAATTTCCACTAAGTTGAGGGATCTAATGGAAAACCAGGTTTTAGAAAAGTTTGATGAACTGCTGGCAAGTGCCTAGATAAATCTTTTAATAATCACTAAAATAACACTACCTCAGCTGGGGTAGTGTTATTTCTATTCATGGAATTTATAATCTTGACAAATGCTAATTTCTCTGTTATACTTCAAGCGATTAAAGAACTATGATGGACTACTATTGTCAGGAAATAATGTTTAATTAGAGCAAGAATATTTATTCCTTATTAGGTATTTGCAAAATAGGCAAAGAAAATAGTAAAAAACTGTAAATAGTAGGTTGAGTTCAATTTTTAGATTTCAAAAAATTGAATAAGAAAATGTTCTAATAAAATTAAGCATGACAAAATAAACCTATGAATACAGGTTTTAAAAAAAGATATTAAAAGATTTAAATTCTAAGCAATTAGTGATCTTAAAGATCTAATATTTTCTGGTTTATCCATTTTATCAGCTAAGATCAATGTTAAAAGCTGAGTGATTCCAGCCAGAAAAACATCTGCTTTAATACTCTTTAGATTCTGTGTTTTTAAATTACCAGTAACCATGGCATCTTTAAAATAGTTAATTGTCTGTTCAACTACGCCGCGTTTTTTGTAGAGGTCTATCCAGTCATCTGTATCTCTAATGATGCCAGGATAAGTTCTTAAATCCTGGTCAGGATATGTATAGGTAACTCTACCGTAACTGGAGTCAGTACAGGGGTCTTCACAGTAGCAGTTTCTTTTACCACCTTTATGATTGGTTTTAGGACAGACAAACTTAAATCTGGGGCTGCGGTTTTTACCGCGACACCAACCATTAGGTTTCATTGGTAACGAAGAATCTTTAGGACATAAAGGCCAGCCGTTTTCATTGTAATCTGGTTGGGGCAGATCTGAACTACTATTTCTAGAATTAAGTGGTATGACTGCTTTATCAAAGCCAAAATCCTTAATTAAAAAAGGATAAGTCTGATAACTATCAAAGGCAGAATCAGCGATAAAAGTGGAGTAATGATGATTATGAAGATTAAAATAATCTTCTAAAACTGGTTTTAAAGAAGTTGAATCTCCAATAGATTTGTCTTCATCAGGTGAGTCAGACTTTTTCTCAACAGGTATTTCAGGGTGATTATCTTTAAATTCATCATCAAAAAATGAGATGTGACGGATAACTCCAAGTCCATTAGTGACAATACCTGCTTTGTAGACATAGCAGAAATGACCGTTAATGTAGAGCTGTTTTATCTCTTTATTAACCTGAGCTGAGGAAGGCATAGACTGATACGCAAATGCATAAATATTAACATCTTTATCGTTTCGGTAGATATTTTTAAGTCTGCGAATGATTGGATTGTCAACCCTTTTTAAAACAATTTTTTATCGAACATTAAATATCTATATTCAACAGGTGTTAGGTAATCTAACGACCCGTGGATTCTGTGGTT
>QBLP01000119.1 GCA_003070825.1 Halanaerobium sp.
ATATAAGGTTATCTTTGAATATCTAATTAATAAGTATAATTTCTATTAAATGGATAGAATATTTTAAAGATATTGGAGATTTAATGATATAAAATATTATAGAGATATAGATGTCTATTTTTAGACTATTTAAAAAAAGTATTTTCTAATAAGAATTAGGAGAAATTCTATGACAAAAAATAGAAAAAAATTGTTTTTATTACTCATCTTAATATCAATGCTTTTAATATTAACTGCCTGTAATGGTGGAAGCAGTGACAGCATCAGCAGTCACACTCTAACTGTACAGGTTGATTATAATCAATCTTCTCCACTTATGATTGAACTCTATGATGAGGAAGAAATGGTTGCCAATGAAGAAGGAGACTCAGCTCAGTTTGAAGTAAAAAATGGTACTTATACTTTAAAGGTATACAATGACTCAACTGCAAAATCAAAAAGCGTAGTTATCAACGGTAGTGACCATACTGTAGCTGTATCATTTTTAGATCCTACAATTCCAGAAGATGACTGGGAACCTGGTGCTGGCTGGAACCTCGACTGGAGCGATGAATTCAATGACGGGGATTTTGATACTAATATCTGGACAAGACAGCGATTGATGACTCCTTTCAATAATGAATTGGAAAGTTATACAGGTGAGCGATCAACAGCCTATGAAGAGAATGGTTATATGGTATTGAAAGCAACTTATGATGGTGGAGCTTATGATCAGCAGGGTAACTATACTTCAGCCAGGGTTATATCTAATCCAGGAGGTCAGGATGGAGACTCTGGAGCTGATGGAAAAACATTTAAATATGGGAAAATAGCAGCTAGAATCAAATTACCTGGTGGTAAAGGTATCTGGCCAGCATTCTGGATGTTGGGAGATAATATAAGTGAAACTGGTGGTAGTACATCTTGGCCGCAGTGTGGTGAAATTGATATTTTAGAAAGTGGAGCTAAAGGAGATCCAAATTATGGTCAGGGAACAGTTCATGGAACAGTCCATCGAGATCCTGGTACAGAATCAAATACTGCAGGATATAATGAACCCGTTCCAGCTGGATCATATACTCTAGCAGATGGTGAGCTATTTAAGGATGACTTTCATGTATTTGCAATAGAGTGGGATCAGGAAGAGATTATATGGAAATTAGATGGAATTGAATTTGGAAGAAAAGATATTTCTTCAGATATTGAAAATGAATTTCATAAGAATTTTTATGTGCTATTCAATATTGCTGTAGGAGGCCACTTTACTGATACTCCTGATGAAACAACAGGTTTTCCACAGTATATGTATATAGATTGGATTAGACATTACACTAAATAGTTAGATCTTAAAAATACAGGCGGCAACTGGCCGGGCTACCCGGATTCCACTACAGAATTTCCACAGAAGATGTATGTTGATTGGGTAAGAGTTTACAAGTAATAAAAATTTGAAGGGATGAAAATTTAATGACAAAAAAAATTAAAGTTATTCAGACAGCAAAAGATACAGAAGACAGATTGACAGAAAAGAATACACTAGAATTCAAAAAAGAAACGGTTGCTGCTTCAGCGGCCTTTGAAATCAAACGGGACCAAAAAGCTCAGTCGATCACTGGTTTTGGTGGGGCCTTTACTGAAGCGGGAGCCTACACTTTAGCCCAGGTACCGTCAGAATTGAGAGATGAAGTATTAGAAGCATATTTTCATCCTGAAAAAGGAATCGGCTACAGCTTGTGCAGAACCCACATTAACAGCTGTGATTTTTCACTGGGCAACTATGCCTATACAGAAACTGAGGGAGACACAGAACTTCGAGACTTTGATCTTTCCCGGGATGAAGAATATTTAATTCCTTTTATCAAAGATGCAATGGCAGTTGAGGGAGCAGAATTTAAGCTCTTTTCCTCACCCTGGAGTCCACCTGCCTGGATGAAAACAAACGGTAGGATGAACAAAGGCGGTAAATTAAAAAAAGAATACTGGCAGACCTGGGCCGACTATTTTGCCCGTTATATCAAAGAATATCAGCAAAGAGATATGGATATCTGGGGTGTGACCATTCAGAATGAGCCGATGGCTGAAACTCCCTGGGATAACTGTATTTATGAAGATGAAGAAGAAAGAGACTTTGTTAAGGTCTTAGGACCAACTTTAAAAGAAGCGGGTCTGGAAGATGTTAAGATTATGGTTTTTGACCACAACAAAGATATTATGAAATCCAGAGTTGATACCATTTTCACTGATCCGGAGGCAGCTAAGTGGGTCTGGGGAGTAGGTTTTCACTGGTATGGTGAAGATGACACTAAAGATATAGTTGATGATGAGGTTTTAAGCTATACCTATGAGACCTACAATAAGGAACTGGTCTTTACTGAAGGCTGTAATCCCCTATTTGATGCAGATGATTTTATTGGAGAATGGTGGACCGGTGAAAAATACGGACGCCATGTCATCGCTGATCTAAACCATTATACAACTGGCTGGGTTGACTGGAATCTCGTTCTGAACGAAGAAGGTGGACCAAATCATGTTCAAAATTACTGTGATGCGCCAATAATTGTGGATACTCAGAAGAACAAAATCCATTATAACAGTCCCTACTATTATCTGGGTCATTTCAGCAAATATATTAAGCCTGGAGCCACAAAAATTGGGGTTGCGTCAGCAAATGATGAGCTTTTGATTACAGCCTTCGAAAATCCAGATCAGACTACAGCAGTTGTAGTTATGAATGAAAAAGATGAGGCACAGGAATTCAGCTTAAAAGAAGAGGGTCAGGCAGTTAAAATTACAATTCCGGCTCATGCGATTCAGACTCTGGTTTATTAAGACTATGAGATTATTTTCACTTGTACCCGGTACAAATAGGTACAAAAATTATTAATAAAAGGGTGATAAAATGTTAAAGTTAAAGAAAAATTTTTCTGTGTTGTTAATTGTGCTTTTAGCTTTATCTTTTTTCAGTGCTGCTGTAAGTGCTGAAAACATTTTAGGTAATGGTGAATTTACAGAGGATATCAAAACTATCAACAATGTAACTGACAACGGTGGCGGGAATTTTGCAACCGAAGATAACTGGCTCTTTTTAGAGAATGCTGGAGCTGGTGTTGGAGAAATAGATAGTGAAATGTTTAAAGTATCTGTCTTTGAGGGCGGCAGCAATACCTATTCGATTCAGCTGCTGCAGGCACCGGTGGAAATCAAAAAAGGCTACAAATATAAAGTTGAGTTTGATGCTAAGGCCTCAAAGCCGAGAGAGTTAGAGTTAAAAGTTGGTGGAACAGCAGATAGAGGCTGGGGCTCATATGTCGGCGGTAAGGGAGAAACAGGAGGCTTTGTAGCAGAGCTTGACAGAGAAATGAAAAGTTATGAATTTGAATTTGTAATGATTGAAGATACTGATTCCAAGTCACGAGTAGAATTTCAGCTTGGTAAAAACACTGGTACAATCTGGCTGGATAATGTCAGCCTGACAGAAGTCGGAGAAGCATCTGCTGATGAGATTCCAGAAGAACAGAAAAAAAAGTGGGTTTATAATAAAGACTTCTTCTTTATCTTTAATGTAGCTGTTGGTGGTAACATGGGTGGTCAGGTCGATACTGATTTCCCTAAAGAAATGCTGGTTGACTACATTAAAGTTTATGATCAGGACGGTAACTTAGACTGGGAAGATGACTTTGATGGAGAAGAGGTTAATGAGGATTACTGGACCTATGAAGTAGGAAACGGTCATAAGCAGGGTATTCCTGGCTGGGGTAATAATGAGCTGCAGTATTATACTGAAGGTGAAAATGCACATGTTGAAGACAGTAACTTAGTAATTACAGTTAGAGAAGAACAGCGCAGTGATCAGTATGGGGAATATGATTATACTTCTACCAGAATGATTACTCAGGATAAAGTTAATATGAAATATGGTCGAGTTGAAATCAGAGCAAAACTTCCTGAAGGACAGGGACTCTGGCCTGCATTCTGGATGTTAGGTTCAGATATCACTGAAAACCCATGGCCTGGCTCCGGAGAAATTGACATGATGGAATTCATCGCCGGTCAGACAGATGAGGTTCACGGAACAGTTCACGGTCCCAACCACTATGGTGGTGGCGGAATTACCCAGCACTATGTTTTAGATGAAGGAGATTTTACTGACGGCTATCACGATTTTATTTTCGAATGGACTCCAGACGAAATGAGATGGTATATTGATGATGATCAAGAGCCATATCATGTTGTAGAAAGAACAGATGATAATCAGGCTCAAAGAGGTGGAAATCCTGAAGAACCAGAATATACTAAAAACGCGGTTGTCAATGGTGAATTTAACAGCTCAATTTTAGATAAAATGAGCAGTTCTCCTGATAACTGGTATGTCTGGACAGGAGAAGGTGGCGCAGTTAGTGATTATGGTGTAGAAGACGGTGAATTTAAAATTGATGTTTCAAGTCTTGGTAATCAGACCTGGGCTATTCAGTTTGCTCAGTATGTCGATCTTGATGCAGGAGACTACAGATTGAGTTTTGAAGCCAGAGCAGATGCTGAACGCGATATAATTGCAATGGTGCAGGAAGACGGTGGAGACTGGAAAGTTTATGGAGAAGCACAGCCTACTTTAACTTCTGAAATGAAAAAATATATAGTAGATGTTTCTTTAGCTGCAGCAGACATACCTAAATTATTATTTTCATTAGGAAATACTGATAATGGTGAGACAACTGCAGTTTATATCGATAATGTTAAATTAGAAAAATTGAACTAAAAATTAAATAGTTAGAATAACAAAAAGGCTAAAACCCCTAAGCAGGGTTTTAGCCTTTAATCATTTCTAATAATTCTCAAGTGCCCGGTACCTACTCAGCAACAATAGCTTCAATAGCCGCCAGTTCTTCATTGGTAAAGCCAGTATTGTTTAAAGTACCAGCATTTTCAATAATCTGCTCAACCTTGCTGGCTCCAACTAAAACAGAAGTTGCTCCCTGTTCTAAAATCCAGGCTAAAGCCATCTGTGAGAGGCTCTGTCCTCTGTCAGCAGCAATATCGTTTAGCTGTCTTACTTTATCCAGCTTTTCTTCTGTAATGCTGTCTTTTTTCAGAAAGCCGCTTTCTTTGGCTGCTCTTGAGTCTTCTGGAATTCCACCCAGATATTTATCAGTCAGCAATCCTTGAGATAGCGGTGAGAAGATGATTGAACCCATTCCTACATCTTCCAGGGTTCCTAATAGATTTTCCTCTTCTGACCAGCGATCAAAGATAGAATAGTTAAACTGATTTAAGAGTAAGTCAACTCCCAGCTTATCGGCAACTTCTACTGCCTTTTTTGTCTGTTCGGCATTATAGTTAGAAATACCGACATATAGAGCTTTTCCCTGATCCTGAATCTGTTTTAAAGCACCAATAGTTTCTTCAAGTGGTGTATCAGGATCTGGACGGTGATGATAAAAGATATCTACATAGTCAAGGCCCATCCGCATTAAGCTCTGGTCAATACTTGAAATAAGATATTTGCGAGAACCCCAGTCTCCATAAGGCCCCGGCCACATATAATAACCGGCCTTGGAAGAAATAATCAGTTCATCTCTGTAAGGAGCGAAGTCTTTTTCCAGTAAAATCCCCATAGTTTCCTCTGCAGAGCCAGCTGGAGGCCCATAATTGTTGGCAAGATCAAAGTGGGTGATTCCTAAATCAAAAGCTTTGCGCAGCATTTTGCGGGCATTTTCTAAGGTATCAACTCCACCAAAATTGTGCCAGAGTCCTAAGGAAATTGCCGGAAGCTTGAGACCACTGTTCCCAGTATAATTGTACTCCATTTTTTCATAACGATTTTCGTCAGCTAAATAAGGCATCAAAAAACCTCCTCTTATGATTTTTAATTCAAGACATTTAAAAAACTTCAACTAAAATATAATATATTTTAAAACATTTACTCAATTCTACTATTAGTATATCAGAAAAATCGATTTAGTTAAATGTAAGTCGATTACAATTAG
>QBLP01000120.1 GCA_003070825.1 Halanaerobium sp.
CTTCAGTGGATTATTACGGAAAATAATATTTACATATTTTGAGTCAATAGAAAAAAAGTATTATTCTCTTGCTGATGCAATTATAACTACTGCACCTTTTGCTGATGAGTATATGGAAGAAAAATATAATACTAATCGGGATAAGGTGTTCCATATTCCTCATGGGTTAGATTTAGAAAGATTTGATAAAAACAAAGAAATGAGTGATGAAATACTATCTGATCGTTTAAATAATATATTGAATAATTATTTTTGTGTTACATATACAGGCTCACTTTCTAAAAGTGAAGGTTTACCTACCTTTGTTAAAGCTGCTAAATATTTAAGAGACATAGATAACTTTAAGTTTGTGATAGTTGGCGGTGGGGGAGAAAAAGAAAAGTTAGAAAATATTATTGAAGTTGAAGAACTTGATAATGTAGTTATGATTGATAAACAACCTCGTGATTATATTCCTTTAATTTTGAAAAAATCAGATATTTTATTTTGTGGCCTAATGGACCGCAAAGCCTTTGAATATGGTATTAGTAAAAATAAATTTTATGATTATATGGCAGCTGAAAAGCCTATTGTTTTTGCATCTAATGTGAGAGGAAGCTTAATTACTAAAGCTAAAGCTGGTATTACTCTTGAACCACATAAGCCTAAGAAACTTGCTGAGACTATTAGAAAATTGTATCAGAATATTGATACAGAGGGTCGACAATATGCTGAAAATGGCAGAGAGTATGTAGAAAAATATCATACAACAGAGAAAATTGCTGCTGACTTTTTGGAAGCAATCAATTATACATTATCTAAATAATTGGAGTGGATAAAATGACAAAAGAAAAAATATGCTGTGTTGGACTTGGATATATAGGTCTACCAACTGCAACTATGTTTGCTGTAAATGGTCATCAGGTAGTCGGAGTAGATGTGCAGGACCATGTAATAGATACGATAAATGATGGCGATATTCATATAGAAGAACCAGGTTTAAAAGAAATGGTTAAAGGAGCAGTAATGGAAGGTAATTTAAGTGCTTCTTTAGAACCGGTAGAAGCAGATGTATTTATAATAGCTGTACCTACACCTTTAACTGAAAATAAAACTGCCAATCTAGAATATGTAAAAGATGCAACTGAATGTATCTTACCATATCTTAAAAAAGATAATCTGGTAATAATCGAATCTACAATAGCTCCTAGAACCACTGAAGATGTGGTTTTACCTATCTTAGAAAAATCTAATTTAGAATTAGGAGAAGAACTTTTTGTAGCTCACTGTCCGGAAAGAGTATTACCCGGTCAAATTATTCAGGAACTGGTAAATAACAATCGGATTATCGGTGGAATTAATGAGAAATCAGCTTTAAAAGCAAGAAGAATATATAAAAGCTTTGTTCAGGCTAATATGTACATAACAGATGCAACAACAGCTGAAATGGTTAAATTAATGGAAAATACATATCGTGATGTTAATATTGCTCTGTCTAATGAGCTAGCTAAAATATCTGAAGAAAATAAAATTGATATCTGGGAAGCAATAGCTCTGGCAAATAAACACCCAAGAGTAAATGTTCATTTACCAGGACCGGGTGTTGGTGGTCACTGTCTGGCAGTTGATCCCTGGTTTATTGTAGAAAGTGCACCAGAGAAAGCAAAAATGATAGAATTATCCCGTAATATAAATGACAGCATGCCTGAGTTTGTAGTTAGAAATGTTAAAGAAATATTATTTGGTATCGGTGATCCTAAAATATCTATCTTTGGCATAACCTATAAGGGTAATGTAGATGACTTAAGAGAAAGTCCTGTACTTGAAATAATAGAAATACTTGAATCAGAAAACATTGACTTAGGTATTTATGATCCTCATATTTCAGAACCTCAAAAAAGCGAATATGGTTTAAATGAATTAGAAGAATCAGTTTCAGGTTCAGATATCATTATCATCGGCGCTGATCACAATGAATTTGAAGATATAGATCCAGCAAAACTTGCTCCTGAAATGAGAAATACTAAAGTTTATGATACTAAAAATATCTTAGATAAGGAAAAATGGGAAAAAGCGGGTTTTGATGTTATCAAAATAGGAGATTATTCTGACTATGCCTGGCATAAAGAATATGGAGTAGATGAACTCGATAAATAAATATTCGCTATTGTAATGGAGGTTAATAATGATTAAAGTAATGACTGTTTTTGGTACCAGACCAGAAGCAATAAAAATGGCACCAGTAGTTAAAGCCTTAGAAAAAGAAGAAAATATAGAAACAATTGTAACAGTAACTGCACAGCATAGAGAAATGCTGGATCAGGTGTTAGAATTATTTGAGATTACACCTGATTATGATTTAGATATTATGCAGGATAAACAGACTTTAAGTGGAGTAACTGCCAGAGTATTAATGGGAATTAAAGAAGTATATGAAAAAGAAAATCCAGATCTAGTATTAGTTCATGGAGATACCTCTACTACCTTTGTTTCCTCTCTGGGAGCCTTATATCAGCAGATAAAGGTAGGTCATGTTGAAGCTGGCCTTAGAACCCACAACAAATATTCTCCCTTTCCTGAGGAAATGAACAGGCATCTCACCGGAGTTATTGCAGATCTGCACTTTGCTCCAACTGAATTAGCAAAAGAAAATCTTTTAAAAGAGAATGTTGATTTAGAAAAAATAACTGTGACAGGTAATACAGTTATTGATGCTTTATTAGATGTTGTAGATGATAATTATCAGTTTGAAGATGAATTATTAAAAAGCATTGATTTTACAAACAAAAAGATTATCTTATTAACAGCTCACCGCAGAGAAAATCTGGGCAAGCCTATGGAAAATATATTTGATGCAATTAATGATGTCGTAAATGAAAATGATGAAGCAGAAGTTGTTTTTCCAATTCATTTAAATCCGGTAATTAGGGAACTGGCTGCTGAAAAATTTGAAGATGCAGCGCGAGTACATTTAATTGAACCACTTGATTACGAGCCTTTCATTAATTTGATGAATAAATCATATTTAATTTTAACAGATTCAGGTGGAATCCAGGAAGAAGCGCCTTCATTGGGTAAACCTGTATTAGTTCTAAGAGACACTACCGAAAGACCAGAAGCTGTTAATGCTGGAACTGTGAAAAAGGTGGGTACAGATAAGGAAGCTATTTATAATACAGCAAATGAACTTTTAAATGATGATCAGGCTTATATTAAAATGTCACAGGCTTCTAATCCTTATGGTGATGGTAAGGCAAGTGAGAGAATAGTTAAACGAATTCTTACTAACTAACAACCAAATAACAAACCACACTTCCTCTTTCTAAACTAAGATGATATCATTAAATCAAACATTAGTTCAGAAAGGGGTTATTTTATATGGAACAGTTATTTACCTTAATCAGCTCTTATGGTTTTCCAATGGTTCTCTCAATTTATCTACTGCTGCGCTTTGAATCACTGCTTAGAGGTCTTAAAGAATCAATAGATACTCTAATTTTACTCAGCAACATCGAATCAGCAGATTTGAGAAAACTAAAAAAAGAAAAGAAACTTTAGCTATAAGGAGCAGCCCCTTAAAAAAGAGGCTGCAGGAGTGATTAAAAAACTATTGTATCAAATAGCTCAAAATAAGGTTTTAATTCTTCTTCCGTATACTTTGACTTACAGGTTAAAGGATTTAATTTGCAATTTTCCTGATCCCTGGGACAGTCGAGACAGTAGCAGCCATTCATCTTATTTAATAGACTGAATTCTTGAACCAAATCTTTTAGCTTATCTGACTTTCTAAAATTACCAAAGCATTCTTTAAACACTTCGTAATTAGGCAGCCTGGGGTCATTATTAATATCTCTTACACCTGGAACCTTTTCTATTTCTTTTGCTTTCTCAAGGAGCAGTTGATACAATTCCTCTTCTGTAAATTTTTTGTCAGACATTTACTGCACCTCTTTTTCTTCTGAAATTAAAAGTAGTTTTTCTTTAAAAGGACGGGGCAGGTAGGCACTATCCTTTCTTTTAGAATTAACTTCCTGATAGATTTTAAGAAAACGATTTTTTACATATTCATTATCCTTACTGTGGCATAAGGAAGCAAAACCACCAAAGTTGCGGACAGCCTCTCTAACACTCTCCGGAAGAGATGCCATTCCTTCGTTAGAATTATAGTAACCGTACTTACGAACAGCTTTTAAAGCGAGATACCAGGCCTCTCCAGCTGTTATTTTAGCCTCATCAGGTAGTTTTAGCATTTCTACTTCCTTAACGATTTCTCCAGGAGTAGGAGGCCACTGGGGCCGATTGATAATCAATTTTTTAACTGCAGCCACCACCAGCTGATACTTATAATATTTTAAAAGATCATGCCAGACTTCGACCATCAATTTAGTGCCGTCTTCATCATTTGGCTTCGGAAACTTAAAGCGGTTGCTGTAACAGTTATTTAAAAAGCTTAGGATTTTAATGATTTCACTTTTTTTCATTCTGCTCTTCCTCCTTTGTCTCTAAATACAGTTTTTTTAATTGAGTTGTTCTTTGAGAGACGGTATTAGATTTAGAACTTTTTAGTTTGTTTTCCAGCTTAATTACCTGTTTTCTCAGCTTTTTAGCACTTAAAATATTGCTCTTCCAGAACTGATCCTGCTGGGAAAAATCAATAATTGCTTTAATTTCTGCAAAGCTGTAGCCTTTATTTTCACTTTTTTTAGCTCCTACCGGACCCAGGCGGTGAAGTTTATCAATTTCTTTAACCCATCTTTGGAAACGGGAATCTGCCGGCTCTTTTTTGGGGACAGAGGCCCTCGAGTTATTCTTTAAGATCAGCTCGATTAAGTAGCCTGTTAGTTCTGCTGCTTTATTTAAATTATCGTTGTCGAATCTTTTGTTCAGAAAAATTATTTCTGCATCTTTGCCAGCATCTGTTTTTACTTGAGCCTGAGTTTGAGCAGGAGCTGGAGTAAGAGCCTGAGTTAGAGCTTGAGAATTAAAACAATCTGTTTTAAGAGGCTTTTTACCATTTGTTTGGAGCCCCTTATTTTTCTCGGCAGTTTTTTCATTAATCTGACTGAAAGGCTTTTTAAGAAAGCTCTTTTCCTTACTTTCTTTTTTGAGAAAATCATAGAACTTGGGGTTATAGCGCTCTGTCAGCTTGATTAATTCTCTCAGCAGAGGAGAGACCGGTAATGCTGCCAGTTTGTTTACTGCTGCCTTAATGTGATTGATATTCTGTAATGGTTGATACTTTAAAGCATTGATGATCAAAATCATAGAATTATCTCTGTCATATTTAATAAATTGATCTCTGCTTAAGATCTCAATTGCTTTTTTAATTTCTTTTTCTTTTAACTGCAGGTCTTCAGCTATGTAGCTTAAAGGTAGGCGGTAAAGCCCTTCGGAAATCCGATGCTGATTTGTAAGCAGATAGAGAGCGATCATCCTTGTTTTAAAATCCCAGCTTCTTACTTTGTTATCGATCCAGAAATTAGCCTGTACTTTTTGATAAGTCATTTTATCATCCTTTCTTTATTTAAGAATATTTTCACAATTTAGATTAAAAAAATTAGTTTGCCTCCTTTCCTTTGATTTGACAGCGGTGCCTGTGCCTTAATAAAATTTATATTAGATATTATAGCATCTTCTGGAAAAAATTTTAAGGGGGCTTTGTAGGTTTTTCTAAATAATACCTATAGTTTATAAAGCGAGGATTAGAAAGAGAAAATGACAATCTATTAGATAATAAATCTTGCAATTTACATATAATTACAGTATAATATTGGTAATGAGATAATCGGATTTCAA
This sequence comes from Halanaerobium sp., assembly GCA_003070825.1. Lineage (GTDB taxonomy): Bacteria > Bacillota > Halanaerobiia > Halanaerobiales > Halanaerobiaceae > Halanaerobium. Next base: position 5,776 of record QBLP01000120.1, read on the forward strand.
ATAAAATGAATTTCAGGTAATGGAGGTTAAAAAATGCCCTTCAATGGAGTTTTCGTTAGAATAGAAGAATTTTCAGAAGCTGTGAATGTCAAATAAGATTTTACACTTTTCGTTAAATAAGATTTTACACCTAAGATTTTCCAAAAATGGTTTCTCTGTGGGTCAATCTGTAGCTGT
>QBLP01000121.1 GCA_003070825.1 Halanaerobium sp.
GTTTAATACTAAATAGTTAAATAATTAGATTTAAAGACACCTTAAATTCGGTTAAAATCCGGCAACAGGGTGTCTTTTTTTTTAATAAATAAAGTGCTTTGCCACAATGGTTAGAAAAAGAACTAGTTTATTAACTCTTGCCATCTCAGGGATCCTGGGAGTATAATATAAACAGAAGTTAAAGAAAAGAATTAAATCAGGAGGTGAAAAGATTTGATTTTAGATCTTTTGAAAAAGAAAAACATTGCAGTAAATGTAAAAGCAGCCGACTGGAAAGAAGTAGTTGATGAAACTGGAAAGCTATTACTGGAAGCTGGTCAAATTGAAAAAAAATATATTGAAGCAATGAAACAGTCAATAATTGATAATGGCCCCTATGTGGTAATCGGAAAAGGGATTGCACTTTTACATGCCAGACCGGAGGATGGTGTTAAAGAAAATTGTCTCAGTTTAATTACACTTGCAGAGCCAGTTGAATTTGGGAATGAAAATAATGATCCTGTAAAAATTGCTTTTGCTTTTGGTACAGTGGATAATGAAAAACACGTTAAAACAATTTCAGAACTATCCGTAGTTTTAATGGAAGATTCAGCAGTTGATAACATAGCTGAAAAGGGAAGTGCGGAGGAAATCTTAACCTATATTGAAGATATTCTGGCACAGCAATAATTTTATTTAAAATAATTTTAAAATTCTTAAATTTTATAAAACAATCAAAAAGAAAATAGGAGGAGAAAAGCATGAGAGTTTTAGCAGTATGTGGAATGGGTTTGGGTAGCAGTCTTGTTTTAAAAATGAATATAGAAAAAATTATGGAACAGGAAGGTATTGAAGGGTCAGTCGAGGTTAAGGATTTATCTTCAATTCAGGGGGAACAGGCAGACTATATTTTTGCCAGTGAAGAAATTGGAGAAAAAATTGAACATCCAGCAGAAGTAATCAGTGTCAAAAATATGACAGATAAAAACGAGATTAGAGAAAAAGTATTAGCTGCTTATAAAAAACTTTAAGGAGGGGAATAGTGTATGGATTTTTTAATGTCTTTTGTTAATTTTTTAGTTTACGAGGTTTTAAATCAACCTGCAACTTTAGTTGGTTTAATGGCATTTTTAGGACTAATATTGCTAAAAAAACCATTTTCTAAAATAATGTCAGGAACCTTAAAGAGTATTTTAGGATTTGTAATTCTGGGTGCAGGTGCCAATGTTTTAATCGGAAGTCTAAATAATTTAGGACCAATGATCCAGGATGCATTTAATATTCAGGGAGTAATTCCAACCAATGAGGCAATAGTTGCTCTTGCACAGCAGACGCTTGGTACTCAAACAGCTTTAATAATGGCATTTGGTTTTATAGCCAATCTTCTTTTTGCCAGATTTACTCCATTAAAATATGTGTTTTTGACCGGTCATCATATTTTCTTTATGGCAGCTTTATTATCAGCTGTTTTAAGTACTGCAGGTTTAACAGGAGTACCATTAATAGTTGCTGGAGCTGTGATTTTAGGTTTTGTAATGGTTCTCTTCCCGGCTCTGGCAGAACCATTTATGAAAAAAATAACTGGAGGTACTGATGTCGCACTTGGACACTTTGGAACCACAGGTTATGTTGCAGCCGGTCTGGTTGGTAACTTAGTTGGAGATCCGGAAGATAGTACTGAAGATATTGAAGTTCCTAAAACTTTAAGCTTCTTAAAAGAATCAGTTCTTTCTACAATGCTGACTATGATAATTATTTTCTTTATAGTTTCCTTAATTGCTGGCCGTGACATTTACTCTCAATATTCAAATGGTCAGAGTATATTTATGTTCTCACTGATGCAGGGTATTACTTTTTCTGCAGGTGTACACATTATCCTAACTGGTGTACGAATGATTATTGGTGAGATTGTTCCGGCCTTCCAGGGTATTGGCGAAAAGTTAGTTCCAGATGCAAAACCTGCACTGGACTGCCCGATTACCTTTACCTATGCACCAAATGCAGTAATTATTGGTTTTTTATTCAGCTTTTTAGGTGGGCTTATCAGCATGTTCTTACTTGGTCCAATAGGGCTTGCCTTAATTATTCCTGGTATGGTTCCCCACTTCTTTACTGGAGCAACCGCCGGAGTATTTGGTAATGCCACAGGTGGTAAAAAAGGAGCAATGCTGGGGGCTTTTGTTAATGGTATCTTAATCTCATTCTTACCAGCTCTCTTGCTACCAGTTCTTGGATCACTGGGTTTTGCAAATACAACCTTTGGTGATGCAGATTTCGGAGTAGTTGGTATAATAATTGGTTATATAGCGAAGCTGTTCGCTTAAAATGAAAAAGAGTACAAGGTTATTTGAGTTATATAAATATCTGGTTGATCAGAAAGAGCCTGTATCTATACAGGTTCTTTCTGAAATTCTGGATGTAAGCAGTAGAACAATTCGCTATGACCTGAATGAGATTGAAGACTTGATTCAAAAATACGAGTTAAAGCTGATTAAAAAACCTAATTTTGGTGTACTCTTAGAGGGCGAAGCGGAAGAACAGTTTAAAGTTTTTGCAGAATTCAATGAATTTTATAATAGCCGTCATTTTCGTTCGGCTAAGATGAGAAAATATTTAATTTTATACAGACTTTTTCAGAAAAAGGAACCAATCTTAATTTTTGAGCTGGCAGATCTTTTAGATGTTAGTTCTGCAACAGTTAGCAAAGATTTAGATCAGGTGGAAGAATGGCTGACTAAAAGAGGTCTGGCTTTGATCAGACGCAGAAATTATGGAGTCCAAATTGAAGGAGCGGAAATTGATATCAGGCATGCCATGAAAAGTCTGCTTAATGAAAGTTATGAAACAGGTAATATGATTGAGCTTTTAAATAAAAGTAATAAAAAGGTGAATTTTAAAAGTCGCCTGGAGCACGGTTATAATGAAGAAATAAAAAATCTTTTAGGTGAGCTAAATTTGGGGGAAATCGAAGCTGTTGTAAAAGCAGCAGAAAATGATCTTGGCATCCGCTTTACTGATAGTGCTTTTACCGGGCTGATTGTTCACATAGCTTTTGCAATCTCAAGACTTCTGGCAGAACAGGATATTAAAATTGGTGCTGAAAGATTACAAATTATAAAAAAGAAAAAGGAATTTGAAATTGCTGCAAAAATAGCAAATTTACTGGAAGGCAAATTTCCAGTAGAAATTCCTGAAGATGAGATCGGGTTTATAACAATTCATCTTCTGGGAGCAAAAATGCGAGAAGGAAAAGTTAACACTGAACTAAAAGAAAATGAGCTTAAATATCTGGTCAAAGAAATGATTAGAGTTGTAGAAAAATATTTTTCTACCAGTCTGGCTGGGGATCAGAAGTTATATTCAGGACTGCTTGTTCATCTGCAGGCGATTGTAAATCGTATTATTTTTGATCTGCCAATCCAGAATCCTCTTCTAGAAGATATTAAAGAAAAATATAAAGAGGTGTTTCAGGCCTCAAGACTGGCAGCAAGGTTAATTCAGAGTGAGTTTTATGTAGAAATTAGTGAAGATGAAGTCGGTTATCTTACCATTCACTTTGGGGCGGCCCTGGAGAGAATAAACTATCAGGAAAAGAAAAAAGCAAAGGTTGCAATTGTCTGCTCAAGTGGGGTAGGAACTACCAATCTTTTAGAGGTTCGTCTAAAAAATGAGTTTAAGGCAATTGAAATAATTGAAAGTCTCTCAAGTCTTGATTTAGAGAATAGCGATATCCTGAAAGAAATAGATTTTGTGATCTCTACTATTCCCTTAAGTCTGGAGGCCAAGGATGTAATTGAGGTCAATCCTTTTCTGGAAGAAAATGATATTGATAAAATTAAATCCTATCTCCAGCAGAGAAAAATGGAATATGGCATTTTTACTGAAGACAAACTAGAAGCAAGTCAGGATAGATTCTCTAATGATTATAAGTCTCTGCTGGCAAAAAATTATAATCTAAAACCTGAAGAAATAATTGATTTACTGCGCCCATTTCTGAATCAGAATCAGATTCCTGCAGCTTTAGAGAAAATAAAAAATTATTTTGCTGCAGAAAAAAATCGGAAAGCAGTTAATTATCAAATTGAAAATCAGAAACATGATCTCCTAAAATTGCTAAAAAGAGATCAAATTAAAATTATAGATCAGGCAATTGACTGGAAAGAGGCGATAAAAAAAGCCGGCCAGCTGCTTTTGGATAAAGGTTTTATTGAAGCCAGATATGTTAAAAGAATGATCGAAATTGTTGAGGATAAAGGTCCATATATTGCAATTGCACCGGAGATCTGTCTTGCTCATGCAGGGATTGAAGATGGTGTCAGGCAGCCAGCAATTAGTCTGCTGGTTATTAAAAATGGAATTAAACTTGGTCATCAATTTGATCCAATAAAATTTGTTTTTGTGCTGGCACCTATTGATAAAAAAGGTCATATGCCAGCACTGACGGATATTATGGAATTTGCAAATAACCAAGAATTAAGAAACAGGATAACAGCGGCTAAGTCAGAAGCAGAAGTTTATGAGCTGCTTGAAAAAGATTTTGCCAGATAACGATTGGTTGATAAACTTATAGATTAATGATAGCAAATATTATTTATTTGTAAGACCATAAAATTAATAGTTTTACAAAGTAGAAGGAGTGTTAATATGAAAGCAGAAAGAAATGTTGAAATTACTAACGCAACTGGTCTGCATGCAAGACCTGCTTCCAAATTTGTTCAGAAAGCAGGTACATTTAAATCGGATGTGAAAATTGTTTATGGAGAAAAAGAAGTTAATGCCAAGAGTATTATGGGGGTCTTGAGTCTGGGAGTAAGTCAGGGCAATCAAATAAAAATAAAATGTGAAGGTGAAGATGCTGAAACAGCGCTGGAAGAACTGATTAACTTTCTGCACGAACAAATGGCCGAAGAATAAGGGAGTGAAATAAATGCTACAGAAAATTGCTGATACAGTCCGGGCACTTTCGGCTGATGCGGTTGAATCTGCGGGCTCAGGTCATGCCGGGATGCCGCTGGGCTGTGCAGAAATTGGTGCTTATTTATTTGCAAAAGAGATCAAATATAATCCAGAAGCTCCAGATTGGTTCAATAGAGATCGGCTGGTTTTATCTGCCGGACATGGATCTATCTGGCTTTATTCACTGCTTCATCTTGCCGGTTATGATCTCAGTCTTGAAGATCTAAAGCAGTATAGGAGGTTTCAATCTAAAACTCCCGGACATCCGGAATATAAAGTTACACCTGGAGTTGAAATGACAACTGGTCCTCTGGGTCAGGGATTTGCTCATGCAGTAGGAATGGCACTGGCTGAAGAAATTTTAGCCAAAAAATATAATAAAAAAAATTACAATTTAGTTGACCATTATACTTATGTTGTTGCCGGTGATGGTGATTTAATGGAAGGCATTAGTTATGAAGCTGCTTCTCTGGCTGGAAGTCTGGAGCTTGATAAACTGATAGTCATCTATGATCATAATCAGGTTTCAATTGATGGTCCAACCGACATAACTTTTATAGACGATATTAAAAAAAGGTTTTCTTCTGCTAACTGGCAGGTGATTTCGGCTATAGACGGCAGCAGTTTTTCCGATTTAGAGTCAGCTTTTAAGAAGGCTAAAGAAGAGAAGCAGCGGCCAACTATAATAATTGCAGATACAGTAATTGCAAAAGGAATAGCAGCCAAAGAAGGTGACAGCTCAGCCCATGCTTCTCCTCTGGGAAAAGAAGAAATAATTAAAATGAAGAAAAAAGCCGGTCTGCCTACAGAAGAGTTTGAAGTTCCGACAGCAGTTTATGATTATTTTAAAGCACATATTTCTGATTGCAAAAGTCGATTTGCTGAATGGCAGGAAATAAAAAGCGATTATGCGATTAAATTTGACAGAGATTATCAGGAATTTAAATCAGGAATTGAACTTAAAG
>QBLP01000122.1 GCA_003070825.1 Halanaerobium sp.
TAAAAAAGACCGATTCCAGAAGCTGATTTTTCCAGCTCTGAATCGGTTTTTTTTAAGCTAAAAAAGTGTTAATCCCGATTAGCAGTAAAATCAATCCACCCACATAATCAGCATATTTTTCAACAAGGGAAATATGTTTAATATATAACACAATCTTAAACGCAGCTGCTGTGATTACTGCAGCGACAACACCAATTATTAAAGAGTTATTTAAAATCAGTGCATAATTTAAATTAAAAAGTAGCGAAAAACCAGCCCCCAGAGCATCGATGCTGACACTCACCCCTAAAACTACAACTGTCCAGAAGTTAAGCTGTCTGTAAATACACTCTTCGCCATTCTTATATCCTTCTCTAATCAGAAAAATCCCGAGCAGAAAGATTACCGTACCACTAAAATAGTTAGAAATGGTAAAAAAATGCTGATCAATATAATTTCCGAGAAAACCACCGATCAAGGCAAATAAAAATTGAAAAAATCCGAATGAAAAAATAATTTCAAATTTTTCTCTAAGATTTGTCTTAGTACCACAGCCAATAGCCATTGTTACACCTGCTGCATCCAGGGCCAGTGCTAGAGCCACTAATAAAATGTTAATTTTAATCCCCTCCAGGATAAAATATTGTCTACAGTATTATTTATTATAAAACAGAGATTTCAAATATGCAACAAAATAGCTCAAAGTTCTTTCAATTATCTCAAAGTATTTATTTTAATCATTAAATCTGCTATAATTAAGACAGTAATGACAAAGGAGGAAAAATTATGGAACATAACAGTTTAGAAACCGCAAAAGCCGCTATTAAAATGGCTATTTCCACCAGAAGTGAAGAAAAAAAATTAAAAAAAGAATTTGCAGCTGATGATATAAATACTGGAGCAGTTGATTTTGGTGGTGAATTCAATAAATCAGTTCCAGATATCATAGAAAGAGCTGTTATTGCAGCTAAGCGAGAAAATATCATTGATGAATCCCATGTAGCCCAGGGAGCAGTTGCTGGAGCAGCCCATGATGCAGTAACCCAGATAATGCCGAGAACTATGGGCTTAAATGTAGGTGGAAAGATTGGAGTTGCCCGCAGCGGAGAGCATATTGTCGTTGCTATCTTCTTTGGTGTTGGCATGTTTAATTTAAATGAAGTAACAGTAGGCTTAAGTCACCGTTCACTCCTTGATAGTAGATCTTAATAAACAGAGCAAATTTGATACTCCAATAAAGTTGACAAAGGTACAAAATTAATAGTATAATAAAGAAAATCAAATAACTGGTAGCATGGTAATACGGTAGGAGAAATTTGTAGGGAAGCTTAAGTTTTATTTAAACAAGGGGTTTTTATATCTTTTTTTAGATTAACTTGTTTAAACTAAAGCTAAAAGCGAAGTCTTTAACACTCCACCAGGAGTGTTTTTTTATTTTAAGTAGAAAATTTATTCTTATTCCCACTACCAGTTAGAAAGGGGAATAAAAAAAATGAAAAAGAAAATTTTAATTTTATTTGTTTTAACTTTTGCTTTATTGATGTTTACAGTGGCTCAGGTAGGTGCTCAGGATTATCAGATTGGTATTTCTCAATTTGTAGAACATCCTGCTTTGGATGCAGCCAGAGAAGGTTTTATTGAAGGACTGGCGGAAGAAGGTTTTACTGAAGATATGATAGAATTTACTGTGCAAAATGCACAGGCTGATTTTGCTACTGCTCAATCTATAGCTCAGCAGTTTAAAAGTAATAATTTAGACTTAGTTCTAGCCATTGCAACTCCTAATGCACAAGCAGCAGCAAATGTTATAAAAAATATTCCTGTTTTATTTACAGCTGTTACTGATCCTGTAGAAGCTGGTATTGTTGAAACTATGGAAGAGCCAGGTAGTAACCTCACAGGAACTACAGATATGAATCCTGTAGCTCAACAGCTTGAATTAATTAAAGAGTTTATTCCAAATATTACTGACCTTGGTGTTCTTTATAACCCAGGTGAAGTTAACTCAGTTGTTCAGGTAGATCTAGTAAAAGAAACTACTAAAGAGATGGGAATTAATTTACACGAAGCTACTGTCAGCAACAGCAGTGAGGTAAGCCTTGCTACTTCGTCTCTGATTGGAGATGTTGATGCGATTTATGTTCCGACAGATAATATTATTGTATCTGCCTTACCCTCGGTTTTAAACATAACAAATCAAAATAAGATTCCAGTTTTTGCGTCTGAAAATGGACAGGTTAGACAGGGTGCAATCGCTACTCTTGGTATCGATTATAAATTACTTGGAATTCAAACCGGGAAAATGGCTGCTAGAGTATTAAATGGAGAATCTCCGGCTGAAATGAGTGTAGAATCTTCTGATGAGCTAAAATTATATTTAAATACCAAAGCAGCTGAAAATCTCGAGCTGGAAATTCCAGCAGCTGTAATGGATAGAGCAAATGTTATTTATGAGGAAATTACACAGTAATAATTCGAAAAAATAAGTAGCTAGAAAATAAGTAGTTTAGAAATGGTGTGAGGTGTGTTATGAATCTAAGTTTTGCAATAACGTCATTAGAACAGGGGCTTGCCTTCGGGATAATGGCTCTGGGAGTATTTATATCTTTTAGGATTCTTGATTTTGCTGACCTGACAGTTGACGGCAGTCTTCCTCTGGGAGCTGCTGTTTCAGCTCGGCTGCTGGTTGCAGGGGTTAATCCTTTTTATTCACTTGCAGCAGCAGTTGTGGCTGGTGGAATGGCAGGAGCTATAACTGGGTTTTTAAATACAAAACTAAAAATAGCTCCGCTCTTATCAGGTATTTTAACTATGACCTCCCTCTATTCAATTAATTTACGGGTAATGGGAAGGCCAAATATTCCACTGATTGGAAAAGATACTATTTTTTCATTCATTAAGGATTTAGGTGTTCCATATCCCTGGAATAACCTTTTATTATTGATCCTGGTGATAGTAGTAGTTAAATTTTTACTTGATGCATTTTTAAATACTCAAATTGGTTTTGCCTTAAGAGCAACCGGAGATAATCCTCAAATGATTAGAAGTATGGGAATCAGTACAAATTCGATGAAGATGCTGGGGCTTATTATTTCTAATGCTTTAGTTGCTCTTTCAGGAGCTCTTGTTGGACAGTATCAGGGATTTGCAGATGTAAACATGGGTGTTGGTACTATTGTTGCTGGACTGGCTTCGGTAATAATAGGCGAGGTAGTAATTGGCGAAAAATCAATTATGGTTGCAACTATTGGAGTTATTATTGGTTCTATTCTATATCGTTTCAGTATATCAATTGCTTTAAATCTGGGGCTGGCTGCTTCTGATTTAAAACTTTTAACAGCAGTTATAGTAATTGTTTTCTTATCAACACCAAGAATTAAAAAAGCATTGAGGTGATAAAAAAATGCTAAAAGTTAATAATCTAGAAAAAATATTTTATAAAGGAACTCCAAATGAAAATGTAGCGATTAATAAAATTGATCTGACTGTAAATGAAGGAGATTTTATTACAATTGTTGGAAGTAATGGAGCTGGAAAATCAACTCTTTTAAATTCAATTGCAGGTGTCTTCCCTGTTGATAATGGAAGTATCTTTTTAGATGATGAAGATATTACTGCCAAAACAGAGTACAAATGTGCTAAAAAAATTGGCAGGGTTTTTCAAAACCCTCTGGCAGGAACTTCTCCTGAGATGACAATAGAAGAAAATCTTTCTCTTGCTATCTCAAAGTCAAATAATCTTTCTTTAAAATGGGGATTAAGTAAGCACAAGCGGGAGATAATGCAGAAACATTTAGAAAAAATTGATCTTGGTTTGGAAAAAAGACTAACAACTAAAGTAAAATTATTATCTGGAGGTCAGCGGCAGGCCCTAACTCTTTTGATGGCCACAGTTGCTAATCCAAGATTACTGCTATTAGATGAGCACACTGCAGCTTTAGACCCTGCAACAGCTATTAAAATAAAAAATCTAACTGCAGAACTTGTTAATAGTAATAATATTACAACCCTAATGATCACTCATAATATGGAGGATGCAATTAAGATGGGCAACCGACTAATTATGATGGATGACGGCCAGATTATCTATGATATTCAGGGTGAAGAAAAAGAAAACCTGACTATTGAAAAACTGCTCAAAATGTTTGAAATTAAACATGGTGGTAAATTCAATAATGATCGGATGCTGCTCTCAGTTTAATTTTTGTTTCTTGAATCAGGTTTATATAATTATTTAACTTTTTACAATTTTAATTTAAAGAGTAGTTTAGTAGTTTAAAGCTAAATATTTTAGAAAAGCTCCCTTTAAAGGGAGCTTTTTTTATACAGTAAAACTAAATCTTAATATTTACTTCTTCTCCAGCTGCAGCTTTATAGTGCTTATCCTCAACTTTAAACTCAACTGAAGTTTTATTTGAAGCTGAAGCTTGAACAGTAAAACTATCAGAACTCAGCTTGATTTTAAGTTTATTTGCTTTATAGTTCAGCTTGAATTCAACTGAATCCCACTCTTCCGGCAGTATAGGCATAAAAGAAAGTCCCTTACGATTAATATTCATGCCAGCAAAACCATTAACAATCAACTGCCAGATTCCACCAGCTGCAGCAGTATGAACTCCACCAATAAAAGTTCCTCCACTAACAGCCTTATTAGTACTCATCAGATCAATAAAGGCAGAGGCCTCAAAATAATCATAGGCTTCTTCTGCTCTACCCAAACGAGCAGCTACAATCGCATATTGAGAAGGACTCAAGGATGAACCGTGTTGAGTTCTTGGTTCATAATAATCATAATTAGCTGCAAGTACTTCTTCAGAGAAAATATCATGCATTGTGAAAAGCTGAATTACATCGGCCTGTTTAATTACCTGAGTAAATACAGCCACACCGTTTGGCCAACCCCAGTATTCCTGTTTATCGATCAACCTTTCTTCTAAAACTTCAGCAGTTGTATCTTCTAGATCAAAGTAACCGTCGAACTGTTCAATCAACATATTTTCATCAGGCTCTGGTAAATATATCCTTTCTGCAATCTCCTGCCAGGCGGTTACTTCTTTTTCCTGAAGATCAATTTTTTCTTTCAAAGCCTTAAGTTTTTCGGGATATTCATTTTCCATTTTATAATAAAAATATAGTGCTTTTTTTAGTGCATAGCGAGTTTGATAATTTGTAAAAGCATTATTATCAACATTTTCATGATATTCATCCGGTCCCAAAAGTCTAATTATCTCATACTGGTCCTTATACTGGTTGTAGTGTACGCGAGAATGTAAAAACCTTGCTACCTCAAATAGAATTTCACTACCATAGTCTACTACAAAATCAAGATCATCAGTTGCTATATAATATTTCCAGATTGTATAACTAATGTCAGGAGATACATGGATCTGCCAGTCATTAAAGTGGTTTCTTATTTTACGACCGCTAATTACATCTTTAAAAAAGAATGATGGACACAATTCTTGACCACTTTTACCGCTAATCCAGGCATAAAAAGCACCATCATAACCTAAGTCTTTTGCTTTTTTTCTGGCTCCATCAAGTGTGTGATAGCGGTATTTCAAAATATTCTTAGCCGTTTTTGTTTCCGTAAACAAAAACATAGGCAGATTAAATATTTCCTGATCCCAGAAAGCTGCTCCCTGATAAGCCTGACATGATAAACCCCTGGCTCCAATCGGTAAGTATTCGCTGTGAGCAGGAGTTGCAATAACATTGTGATAGAGGTTAAAATGTACTGCTAACTGATCAAGCTGATTTCCTGCTATTTTAATATCCATCAGTTCCCATTTTTTATCCCAGACATGCTGGTGTTCTTGCTTCAACTGCTGATAACCCTCAGCTGTTGCTTCTACTGCCGCTTCTACTGCTTTTTCTAAAGGATTTTTTAAATCATTACTGGAATAAACAAGCATATTT
>QBLP01000123.1 GCA_003070825.1 Halanaerobium sp.
GTATAATTGGGATAATCGAGAATTATGGCCTCAAAGAAAGTCTTCAGGCTGGAGAATCGATTTTGATTACTGTTAATACTGACCATCTCTGGTCTTATCCAGCTGCTGAAAACAAAGAGGAATTAAAAGAATTATTGAAAAAATTTCAATATCGGACTCTTTATTTTGCCTCTCTGGAAGACTGGATGCTTCCAGTTATCAGTCAGAAGAGAGAAATCGAATGGGAATTAAAGACTGAAAGATTAATTTTAGCTGAAAATGCTGCAGTGAAAGCTGAACTGCAGCATAATAAGAGGATTGAGAATGAAAGAAGTATAGAGTCTGAATTTAAAAACAGAGACCTTGAAGCTAAAGATGCTGATTTTATTTTTGCTCACTCCCACTATCAGGATTTTACTTCTAAAGCCTATATCAGGGAAAGAATAGCAGCAGACTGCTCAGCTGGAATTATTATCAATGGAGAGCTTGCTGCCTGGGGATTGACTCATGATGATGGCGCATTAGGTTTTATACATGTTAGAGAAGCTTTTAGAAAAAAAGGCTTTGCCCGCCTGATTATGCAGAAGCTGATCAGCGACAAAAGGAAAGATAGGAAGGATATTTTCTTAAATGTCGAGCCTGATAATTTTAAAGCAAAAAAGTTATTCAGTTCACTGGGCTTTGAATTTGACAGAATGATCAGCTGGATTAAGCTCAAATAAAATTGCTTAGCAAAGGAGCAGAATAATGGAAAAAGATACTATAATAAATTTTTTGTTAAAAGCAAAAAAGTCAACCTATGCAGCTAAAGGTGCTGAAGTAGAATCATCACGGCCGCAATCTCACGACTTGAAATATCAAAAAGATCAGCTACTTTATATTGACAGCTATCTGGGAGGAGAACATTTTGCGGGGGAGGAAGCTGTCTGGATTAAGGAAACTCCAGTCTGGGCTATGAACTATTATGGTCGAGTTCTGGCTGCAGGTTTTGAAGGTGACTTTTTAAAAGAAGCTCTATTAAATGTCACAGCAGAAATGCCCTATAGAGGACCAGCTGAATATGTTAAAGATGATCTCAAATATAAATGTTCACTTAAAGGTGATTTTGAATATTTTAAGGGGTATGAAGCGATCTATAAAAAGGATAATAAAGTCTATGAATGCAGATTTCATGGTGGAATAATAAAATAATGGAGGCAGTTAAAATGAAGGAAGAAGAAATAATTGAAAAAACCAAAGAACCGGTTACAAAGAAAACATTAATTAACGAATTAAGTAAATTAAACCTAAAAGGGGAAGTTGTAATTGTTCACACCGCCCTCAGCAAACTGGGCTGGGTCTGTGGAGGAGCAGTAGCTCTCATTGAAGCGCTGCAGAAGGTTATTACTTTAGAAGGAACACTGATCATGCCTGCTCACAGCGGAGACTACTCGGAGCCCAAATACTGGGGCAATCCACCGGTGCCAGAAGAGTGGTATCAGACAATTAGAGAGGAGATGCCGGCCTACAGACCAGAAGTTACTCCAACCCGCGGCTTAGGTGTTACTCCAGAAATTTTTCGTAAATTCCCAGGAGTTGTAAGAAGTGATCACCCCTGCCTCTCATTTGCAGCCTGGGGGAAGGAAGCAGAAGCGATAACAGCCGATCATAAGTTGGACTATGCCCTGGGAGAAAACTCGCCCCTGGCTAAAATCTATAGGAGAGAAGGTAAAATACTTTTAATTGGTGTTGGTCATGACAGTAATACTTCAATGCATCTTGCTGAATACAGAGCAGAGCATGGTCTTAAAATCAAAATCTTTGGCTCATCAGTTTTAAAGAATGGGAAAAATGTCTGGACAAAATATCAGGATCTAGAATTTAATGATGATCTCTTTCCTGCAATCGGAAAAGATTTTGAGTCAAAACATGACTACAGCACCGCCAAAATTGGACTAACAGAGGCTAAATTATTTAAGCAGAAAGAAATAGTTGATTTTGCAGTTGACTGGCTGGAAAAAAGAGGAGACTAGTTAGAAATTATTGTTTAGCGGCATTTAAAAGGAGAAAAAAATGAGAGCTTTAATTTTAAATGGAGAAGAGTTGGATGGTATTACTCTGGAGCAGTTTTCAAAAACAATCAGTAAAGAACTGCAGGCCAATGATTTTGAGGTTGAAGAGATTTTACTAAAAGAAAAAGAAATTGCTGACTGCCTGGGCTGTTTTGACTGCTGGGTAAAGACACCAGGAATCTGTATAATTGATGATTACGGCAGAGATGCTGCAGCCAGGCTGATTAATTCTGATCTTTTGGTTTTTCTGACCCCAGTTGTCTTTGGCAGTTATTCCTATCAGCTAAAAAAGGCTCTGGATAGAATGATTCCACTTATTTCTCCCTATTTTAAGAAAGTTAAAGGAGAAATCCACCACAAAAAGCGTTATCCTAAATATCCTTCTCTTTTAGCTATTGGAATAATTGAAGAAACTAATGAGCAGACAAGTCGAATTTTTAAAAATCTGGTGGAAAGAAATAGCATTAATTTTCATTCTCCACATTTCCAGACTGAAGTTTTTGCTGAAACAGATTTGGATTATCAGGAATTAAAAGATACTGTCAATCAATTTTCAAAAAAAGCAGGTGAAAAAAATGACAATTAAAAGGGCAGTATTATTAATTGGAAGTCCAAAGGGTAACAATAGTTCTTCAGCCAGCCTGGGATCTTATCTACTTTCCAAACTTGAAAAATATGATATTGAAACTGAAGCCCTCCATCTTCATTCTGAAATAAGAACTGACGCGAAACAGACTCTATTTTTGGAAAAGGTAGAGGAAGCCGATTTAATTATTCTGGCAGCTCCGCTTTATGTTGATACCCTGCCGGCAAAAGTAATTAAGGCCTTAAGCTTAATTGCTGATCAACGAAAAAAATTATATGTAGATGATATTAAATCAGCTAAAAATCAGAGTTTTTCTGTAATAGTTAACTGCGGTTTTCCAGAAGCTGAGCAGAATAAAACCGCACTTAAAGTCTATCAGGAATTTGCCAGAGAAGCTAAACTTAAATATCTTGGGGGAATTGCAGTTGGCATGGGTGGAGCAGTCAGCGGTAAAGCCTTCTCAGAGATGGGAGGAATGGCTAAAGATCTAATTGAAGGCCTTGATCAAGCAGCTGATGATATTGTAAGAAATCAAATAATTTCAGACTTTGCTATTGAAAAAACTTCTAAACCTTTAATTTCTCAAAAGTGGTTTTATACTTTAGCAGGTAATTTAAACTGGCGTTTTCAGGCATTTAAAAATGGTGTCTACAGGAAGATTAATGATCAGCCTTATAAAGGAGAGAGGCTTAATGATTAAAAATCTGGAGTTAAATAAAAAATTGTGGCTGTTAACAGGTGTTTTATCACTCTTGTTGTCATTAATTGGTCTGATTAATCAAAGTATTTATGTCAAAGTTGTAAGTCAGGATATCCTGCCGGGAGTTATTTCTCAGGACTTAATTAATTTTATAATAAGTATTCTGCTGATTTTTATTGCTTTTAGGGTCAAAAAGAAAGAGATTAAAATTCAAATTATTGCATTAAGCTTTTTAGCCTATCTTTTCTATGCTTATAGTATCTATGCAATTGAACAGCTCTACAACTCATTCTATCTATTCTATCTTTTACTGGCCTCACTCTCTTTCTGGTCAATAGTGGTGGCCCTGGCCAATTATGATAGTGACTGTTTTGAAGAAATAAACTTAAATAAATATATTCAATATCTAACAATTACCTTTCTAATTTTAATCCCCTTTCTTTTTTATTTCCTCTGGGGTAGTCAGCTTTTACCATTAATGAAAAGTGGTGAAAAGCAGGAATTTACTTTTTCAATCTATATCCTTGATCTAGTTTTTGTCCTGCCAGCGATGTTGATCACTGCAGTTATGCTTTTCAAAAAGAAAGCGCTAGCTTATTTAATGACACCAGTACTATTTTTTAAAGGATTTACTCTACTTTTTTCTGTTGCACTTGGCAGTTTTTTGCGTCCATTATATAACGTCGCTTTCAGTGCAGAAGAAGCTTTTTTCTATCTCATACTATCACTATCTTTTCTGGCCCTCTCACTGTTAAATTTTCAGCAGCTTTAAATAAATTTATAAAATAAAGGAAAAATAAGCCAGATAAAGAAATATAAGAATATGGAAACTAATAAGAGATGGGAGCTTATTTACTAAATGAGGTTAAAGTTAGATAAAAGTAGAAATTTAATTTGTGTGAGTTTTGATTATGATGAAGTTGTGATCAGAAAAATGAACTCAATTTCTGGGAGTCGCTGGAATCCAAAAAGAAAGTACTGGACCTTTGAAAATAACTACAGCAATCTGGCCCTATTTTTAGAAATGTTCAAAGGTGAATATCTGCTATTTGATTCAAAAATGAAATATTTTGCTGATCCAGAATTAATTGCTGACTATTTTAATTATTATTATTTGCCTCAATTTGAAAAAAAGCTGAAGTTAAAAGGCTATTCTCAAAACTCAATTAAGGTTTATTTAAACCACAATAGATCATTTATTAAATATATTAAAAAAGATCTATTCAGGATAGAAATGGCCGATGTTAATGATTATGTGCTGTATCTCCTGGATGAGCTGAATAATACCCATTCTTATGCCAACCAGTTTATCAGTGCTTTTAAAACTTTTAATAAATTAATTTTAGAACTGGATGGAATTAATAACAAACTGCTGCGCCCAAAAAAGAAAAAGAAGCTGCCTAAGGTTTTAAATAGGAGAGAGGTAAAGGAGATTATTGCGTCTGTTGATAATTTAAAACATCAATTAATCCTAATTTTGACTTATTCGGCCGGCCTGAGAGTAAGTGAAGTAGTAAAACTAAAAATTTCTGATATCGATTCTGACAGAATGCTGATTTATGTCCGTTCTGCTAAGGGCTATAAGGATAGGTATACTCTGCTATCTGAAACGGTTTTAGCAAAGCTGAGGCTCTATTTAAGAGCTTTTCAGGTGCATAAATATGATGCGCAGTGGCTTTTTCCCGGACAGGATAGGGATAAGCATCTCTCAAAGCGGAGTGCCCAGAAGGTTTTTAAGCGAGCCTGTAAGAAGGCCGGGATAAAGAAAGAGGTTGGGATTCATTCGCTAAGGCATTCTTTTGCTACTCACCTGCTTGAGCAGGGGGTTGATCTGAGATATATACAGAATTTGCTGGGGCACAAGAGTTCAACTACAACTGAGATTTATACTCATGTTAGTAACAAAAACCTGATTGAAATAACTAATCCTTTTGATAAGTTATGATATATACAGATTTTAACGAAATAACAGGCGTGAAGATCCAGCATTTCAGCAAATAATGAAATTTTATTCGCAAATTTGAAAGTTATGTGCAATATGCTGAAGTTTCCTAGTATTCTTTCTAGGGTATAAGTTAAAAAAGCGGGTACCTCCTTGGCCTCCTACTTTTTTGACTTTGAATGAGATCATAAAATAAATATTAAATATTTTAGAAGTTAATAGTTCAATAAATAAGAAATAGTAAGATAACTTTAATTTATTGAGGGAGAGAAGAAACATGAAAAATATGAAAACAATTGATACGATAATTTTTGATGCAGGTGGAGTATTATTTTATATTAATGAGTTCAGGAATCAAATTATTAAACGAGTTCTTTCTTCTAAAGGTTACGAGGAAAAAATAATACAAAAAGCACTTTTATCAGCTAAACAATTTGACTTAAACTATTTTGATAATAATGGAGATATTTATACTTGGCAAGATGAGAAGAAATGGCTAAATGATAAATATAGTCACATAGCAAATGTAGTTGATAAAACTAATACTGAATTAGCAGATCAACTTATGATTTTAGCTTTTGATACTTTCCAATATAAACTATTTGAAGATACTATAAATAC
>QBLP01000014.1 GCA_003070825.1 Halanaerobium sp.
AATGATTTACACAGGAACAGTTAAGTGGTTTGATGGGAAAAAAGGATTTGGATTTATTGAAAGAGAAGACGGAGACGACGTGTTCGCACACTTCTCAGCAATTCAAGAAGACGGTTTCAAAAACCTTGAAGAAGGTCAGGAAGTAGAATTCGAAATCGTAGAAGGCGACCGCGGCCCACAAGCTGCAAATATCGTTAAGTTATAAAGCATATAAAAGTTTTATAATCAAGAATTGTAAGCCCTGATTACTTTTTTAAGTGGTCAGGGTTTTTCTAATTATAGAAGCTAAATAAAAAATTATTTAATTTTTTGAGTTATTAAGTCAAATTCATTAGTAAAAAAATAAGGAAGTTAAATTTAACTTTATAAGAGAAAGGGTTTTTAGTGTGGATAAAAGAGAAATAATAAATCTGGCAGTTATTGCTCATGTTGATGCAGGTAAATCAACTCTGGTCGATGCTTTTTTAAATCAGAGTGGAGTCTTTAGAGAAAACGAAGAAGTTGTAGACTGTATAATGGACAGCAATGATCTTGAGCGTGAGCGTGGTATTACAATTTATTCTAAAAACTGTGCTATCGAGCACAATGGAGTCAAGATCAATATTGTTGACACACCAGGGCACGCGGATTTTTCCTCTGAGGTAGAGCGGGTTATTAAAGCAGTAGATTCTGCAATTTTAATAGTAGATGCGACTGAAGGCCCGATGCCGCAGACCAGGTTTGTTTTAAAGAAATCTTTGGAAAAAGGAATTAAACCAATTGTTTTCATTAATAAAATAGATAAAAATAATCAGCGAGCAGAAGAGGTACATGATGAGATTATTGATCTTTTCATCGAGCTTTCTGCCGATGACGATCAGTTAGAATTCCCTGTGATTTATGGAATTGCAGTTGAAGGAAAGGCATTTTTTGAGCTGGACCATGAAAGTGAAAACTTAGATCCGCTTTTTGAAACAATTATTGAGAGTGTGGAAAGTTATCCTGATTTAGATGAAGAGCCCCTGCAGATGCAGATTTATGACCTTGCTTATGATGACTATCTCGGTCGAATTGGTATTGGCCGCGTTTATCAGGGAACACTTAAAGATGGTCAGCAGGTTGAAGTCTATAAGCGTGATGGCTCAACTAAAAAGGGTAAGATAACTAAGTTATCTGTATATGAAGGTTTAAAACAAAATGCAGTTGAGGAAACACACAGTGGAGAAATTGTCTCAATTGCCGGGCTTCCAGATATTTCAATTGGGGAAACTGTCTGTGAAGTAGGAAAAGTTGATCCCCTGCCGATGATAGAAATTGCTGAACCAACTCTGGCCATGTATTTTCTGGTAAATGATTCACCATTTGCTGGCCTGGAAGGTGAATATCTAACCACCCGCCATCTTAAAGCAAGGCTGGAAAGAGAACTAGAAGTAAATGTAGGCTTAAGAGTTGAAAAAGCTGAAAACACTGAAGCATTTAAGGTTTCAGGACGCGGGGAGCTGCACCTTTCAATTTTATTAGAAAATATGCGGCGAGAGGGTTATGAGGTTTCAGTATCCAAGCCTGAAGTTTTAATGAAAGAAATTGACGGCAAAAAACATGAACCTATTGAAAAAGTAATGGTCGAGCTGCCGGAGAAATATTCCGGAACGGTAATTAATAAATTAAATCAGCGAAAGGGAATCATGCATTCTATGATGCCCGAAGGTGATTATGTACATTTAGAATATCTGGTACCAACCAGAGGTCTAATTGGTTTTAGGAGTGAATTTATCAATGATACCAGTGGTGAGGGTACTCTGATTCGCTCTTTCGAAAAATATGAGCCTTTTAAGGGTGAAGTTCCACAGCGTAAAAATGGTGTTTTAATCTCCAATCAGGAGGGGACTGCTATGGGTTATGCCCTTTCTAATTTAGAAGATAGAGGCGAAATGTTTATTGAACCAGGTACAAAAGTTTACGAAGGAATGATCATTGGCCTACACAGTCGTGAAAACGACCTGACAGTAAATGCCTGTAAAAATAAGAAGTTGACCAACGTGAGAGCTTCCGGTTCTGATGATTCTATTAATCTGGCACCTGCCAAGAAGTTTACTTTAGAGCAGGCTTTAGAGTTTATAGAAGATGATGAGCTGGTTGAAATCACCCCGGAGGCAATTCGTCTGCGGAAAAAGATATTAAATGAAAAAATGAGACTTAGAAATAATAAATAACAAATACTTGCATTAACAATCCGGCTGGATTAAATTCTGGCTGGATTTTTATTACTGCTCAATTAATTGAATAATCAAAAAACGCTAGAAAAAATATTAAAATTGAGTTAAAATTTAACTATCTTTTGTTTTGAGGCAGGAATATTTAGATTTAAATAGAATGATATATAGTAAGAGGAAGTATTCTGTTTTACTGAAATTTATCAGTAATTGTTCTTGACAGAACTTGATATGGGATGCTATACTATTAACAGTAATAATTATCAATAATTGGAGGTATGTAAAAAATGGTAAATAATGATCAAACAGCTCAAAATTTACGTTCCGCTTATGCTGGAGAAAGTATGGCTTATCAGCGCTACATAGTTTGGGGCGAGAAAGCTAAAGAAGAAGGTTTCGAAAATGTAGCTTTACTTTTTAAAGCTATCGCCAATGCTGAGCAGGTTCACGCTGGTAATCACTTTAGAGCACACGAAAATGAAGAAGGTGGATTTTTAGTTGCTGGTGGAGGAGAATTTGGTTACGGTACTACTTCCGAAAACCTTGTTGGTGCTATTGCTGGTGAGGAAGGCGAAATTGAACAGATGTATCCTGCCTACAGTTTAGTTGCTAAAGAGCAGGGAGAATCTGATGCAGTACGCTCATTTCACTATTCTTTAGAAGCTGAGCAGATCCATGCTAAACTTTACAGAGATGCTAAAGAACATGTTGATAATGGTGAAGATATTGAATTAGAATATGTAAGTATCTGTCAGGTTTGTGGACATACTGTTGTAAACGATGTGCCGGATAAATGCCCTGTTTGTGGAGAGCCTAAGTCGAAATTCCGTAAATTTACTAAATAAATAATTGCCGAGTAATTAAAATGGATTTTCCTAAATCACTTTCAATTTAGAAAGTTGATTTAGTTATTTAAATAATTATCAAAACTATAAGGAGGAATTTTTAATGGGTTACTATGATCTTAAGAAGTTGGAAAATACTGGTGAAGACAAGACAGCCTTGGAAAAAAAACATGTTCCTTATATTCAATGTCCTGATAAAGTTAAAAAAGGTGAATATTTTGAGGTAACGGTTACTTTTGGTAAGGAAATTACTCATCCAATGGGACCAGATCACTATATTCAGTATTTTGATCTTTATGCTGATTATGCAAGCCTGGCAAGAGTAGATTTTACACCCGATATGAAAGCGGAAGCTACTTTAACACTTAAGTTAGAGGAGTCCTGTGATTTAAATGTATATGCATTCTGTAATTTACATGGTCACTGGGAAGGTTCCAAATCAATTGAAGTTGTAGAGTAAATTGCAAAAATAAAATTTAAGTACTTAATCACCGCCCCTTGTGGGCGGTTTTTTGTATTTCTAAACAAAAAAATATTTACAAAATCAAAATAATCTGTTATACTTAATTTAAACTAAAATTTAGTTACTTAAATAAATATTTAATAGCAGATCAGCTTGCTATTTCTGAATCAGCTGTAGGTACTTATATTCATCATTTAAGCAGCAAAGGCTATCTTCTGGGGCGGGGATATATAACTGCTCCCGAAAAAAAGGTTGTTGTTGTGGGAGGGGCCAATCTTGATATCAAAGGTTACAGTCCCAATTATATTGGAGGAAGTTCCAGTCCAGGCTGGATAGAAGAAAGTTCTGGTGGTGTTGGGAGAAATATTGCAGAAGATCTGGCGCTTCTGGGTCAGGAAGTAGTACTGCTGACCACAATCAGCAGTGATCACTTTGGTCAAAAATTAAAAGAAGAAACAAAGGATGTTGGGGTTGATATTTCACATTTTAAAATAACCTCAGCTCAGGAGTATAAAACAGGAGTTTATCTTGCCCATCTTGATCAAAATGGAGATTTAATCGGAGCTGTAAATGATATGCGGATTTTAAAAGAAATTGACTGCAATTATCTGCAGGAAAAGAGAAAAATCATTGAAACTTCAGCTATGCTGATATTTGATACAAATTTAGAGCAGAGTACTATTAACTTTTTAGTTGAGTTGTGTTCAGAAAAGAAAATGACAAAAATAGCTGATGCGGTTTCAGTCGAAAAGGCTCTTAAATTAAAAGGTAAGTTAGAATCTCTTGATTATCTAAGAGGGAATCTGGATGAAATTGAAGTAGCAGTGGATATTATTAAAATTGAAGAAACTGAGGAAGCTCAAAAATTAGAGATAAATGATAGAATTGATCGGATTAAAAATTTCTACGAAAAGAATCAATATCTGCCGGAGCTTGTGATTAGCGCGGGTAAAGACGGTGCATATTATATCAGCCGTCAGGACGGTAAAGTAAAATTAAAACACTTTAATGCAGTAGAAATTAACAGTGAAGAAATTGTCGAAACAACTGGGGCTGGAGATGCACTTACAGCCGGTCTAGCAGCAGGTATTATGAATAAATATTCTGTCGCAGAAGCAATTGAACTGGGGATTAAGGCATCTGCTCTGACGGTAAAATCGGAACTGACATGTAATCCTGATCTGGCTGAACTAAAATAAACTACAATATGGAGGTAAGATAATGAAAAACTTAGAAAAATATTTAGAAATTAAAGCTGAGGTTAAAGAGGCACTTGCAGCTGGCAAACCAGTTGTGGCCTTAGAATCTACAATTATAGCTCATGGGATGCCCTATCCACAAAATATAGAAACAGCATTGGAAATTGAAGATATTATTAGAGCAAATGGTGCGGTTCCAGCTACAATTGGAATTATTGATGGTAAAATTAAAATTGGTTTAACCAAAGAAGAAGTAGAATTTTTAGGTGAATCAGACGAAATTGTCAAAGTCAGCCGCCGTGATCTACCGGTAGTTCTGGCCGAAAAAAAGCATGGAGCCACCACTGTTGCCGGGACAATGATTGCAGCTGACCTGGCCGGGATTAAGATTTTTGTGACCGGTGGAGTTGGAGGAGTACACCGGGGAGCCGAAAAAAGTTTTGATGTTTCTGCTGATTTAGAGGAATTGAAAAAGACTTCAGTTGCTGTAATTGCAGCAGGAGCTAAATCAATACTTGATCTCGGTTTGACTCTGGAAAAATTGGAAAGCTTTGGAGTTCCTGTTCTGGGTTATCAGACAGAAGAACTGCCGGCATTTTACAGCCGTCACAGCGGATTTAACTGTGACTATAAATTGGAGAGTCCGGAGCATACAGCAGATATTTTAAAAGCAAAGTGGGAACTTGGATTAGAAGGTGGAGTTTTAATTGCCAATCCTGTTCCAGAAGCAGATGAAATTGAATACTCTGTAATCAACGAAAAGATTGAGCAGGCATTAGCAGAAGCAGAAGAGCAGGGAATTAGCGGTAAAAAATTGACTCCCTTCTTACTGGATAGAATTAAAGAAATTACAGATGGCCAGAGTTTAGAAACCAATATTGCCCTGGTTAGAAATAATGCAGTAGTTGGTGCGAAAATAGCAAAAGCTTTTTCCAATTAGCCCAGGTACCGTTAACCACCCGATTTATGTCAACAATTGTCGAAAGCCACCGTTAATCCGGTGGTTTTTCGTGATTTAAGAGCATTTTTGACAAAAGACGACATAAATCGAGTGGTTCCCGGTAGGAGAAAGTAATAGTAAATTTATAATTTGTAAATTTACTTAATTGATATAAAAAGTTTGTTGTGATAATATTAGTTAAAAGATATAGAGATGTCATAATCAGGAAGTGAAAAAATGCGGAATTATATAATAAAAAGAATACTACTTTTGATTCCAATAATATTTATTGTAGCTGTAATTGCCTTTTTTATTACTAATTTAATGCCTGGAGATCCGGTCAGAGTTATTCTCGGTAATATGGCTACAGAGTCAGAGGTAGCCAGACTGGAACAAACTTTAGGACTTGATCAGCCGCTCATTGTGAGATTTTTTAGATGGCTGGCTAATATAATGAGGGGTGATTTTGGTGACTCACTTTATTTAAATGCCCCGGTGGCAGAAGTTTTAATTAAGCGGCTGCGGCCGACATTTTTAATTGCTATTCTGGCTGAGATTTTAGGGATTGCTGGTGGTATGCTGCTGGGAATTCTGGCAGCAGTTAAACACAGAAAATTTTTAGATCAGTTTTCAATTACTCTTTCACTTTTCGGAATTTCGATTCCCAGTTTCTGGCTGGCTTTAATGCTGATGTATCTTTTTTCCGTAAGACTGGGCTGGTTTCCGGTAAGCGGCTATGAGCCCTTTGCAGAAGCTGGATTTGGAACTTTACGCTATATAATTTTGCCGGCGGTAACACTGGCTTTTATGCAGGCTGGTTTGATAGCCCGGATGACCCGAAGTGCTATGCTGGACACACTTAAACAGGATTATATTAGAACTGCAAAAAGTAAAGGCCTGTCAACTAAAAGTATAGTTTTTAAACACGCACTTAAAAATTCTATGATGCCGGTGATTACAGTAATTGGTCATAACTTTGCAGTGCTGCTTGGAGGAACCTGGATTGTAGAAACAATTTTTGTGATACCAGGTACTGGTTTTATGGCAGTCAATGCAATTATGCGCCGTGATATCCCTGTAATTCAGGCTTCGATTATTTTTGTGGCAGTAATTTATATAATTTTAAATTTATTTGTGGATTTAAGTTATGCTTTTTTAAACCCAAAAATTCGTTATAATTAAGGGGTAATAAAAATTGCTTTTTCTAAAAAAATATAACAAATATAAACACCCATATATTACAGCATCGATAATCATCTTAATTTTTTTAGTTTTTTTAAGTCTATTTGCTCCGGCACTTACAGATTATAGCCCTGTAAGGAACAATGCCCGCAACAGACTGCAGCCTCCTTCCAGGGAACATCTGCTGGGAACAGATCAATTTGGGCGAGATATCTTTACCCGTATTCTTTATGGTATTCGGACCTCGATGCAGGTTGGACTGGCAGTTGTGCTCCTGACCGTAATTTTTGGCGGTGTTGTTGGGGTGGCAGCCGGATACTATTCGCAAATTGACAGGGTGGTTATGCGTATTTTAGATGCAATGATGGCTTTTCCAGGTATAATTATTGCGATTTCACTTGCTGCTATCTGGGGAGCAGGAAAATTGAATATTATTCTGGCTTTATCTTTTGCCTATTTTCCAAAAATGGCAAGGATTGTTCGCAGCTCGGTAATTTCAATTAAGGATCTGGATTATGTAGATTCAGCTCGGGCAGCAGGAGCTAAAGATTCAAGAATTATAGTTAAGTATATTCTTAAAAATTCGGCATCTCCGATTATGGTTCAGGCTACTTTTAATTTTGCTTTAGCCATTCTGGATGAGGCGGCACTCAGTTTTTTGGGGGTCGGTATTATGCCACCTGCTCCAAGTTTGGGAGCCATGGTTACAGATGCCAGGACATATATGGTAGTTGCACCCTGGATGATTTTGGCACCAGGAATTATGATTGTGCTTGCAGTTCTATCTTTAAATTTATTGGGAGATGGTCTGCGCGATTTGTTGGATCCGCATTTAAAAAATACAATTAAAAATTAAAGAGGTGGAAAAATGAGAAAAGAAATAAAGATTACTTCAATTGTTTTGCTGATATTAGTTTTTTCACTATTGTTAAGCGGCAGTGTGCTGGCTCAGGAAGAGGACCATTATGGTGGTACGCTTAATGCTGCACTTCAGATGTCAGTAGCACATCTTGATAGTGACAATTCTACTGATTCGATGATTACAGCGATGATGAACCATGTTTATGAGGGCCTTTTTGAATTCGATAAAAACTTAAAGGTGCATCCCTACCTGGCTCAAAGTTATCAGGTGAGTGAGAATGGCTTAGTTTATGAAGTGAAGTTAAGAGAAAACGTAATGATGCATAATGGTCAGACTATGAATGCAGATGATGTAGTTGCTTCCTTTAAAAGATGGTTGGAGCTAAATAATGGCGGCAAGCTGGTGGCTCCCCACTTTGATCAGGTAGAAAAAATTGATCAATTCAATGTTCGTTTTACATTTAATGATCCGTATGCTCCATTTTTGAATATTCTGGCTTCCCCGGTTTCCAATCAAAAGTTTGTAGTGAGAGCAGAGGAAGTTATCGACGAATTTGGCACTGATGTTATTGACAGGCATGTTGGTACCGGACCCTATAAATATGAAGAATGGGTTCCGGATCAGAAGCTGGTTTTGACTCGTTTTGAAGATTATACACCTAGTCCGCGAGAAAGTTCATTTTTTGCAGGTAAGCGAATTCCATATTTAGATAAAATAGTTTTCAACTTTATTCCTGATGCTCAGGTTAGAGTTTCTGGAGTTCAAACAGGACAGTTTCATTTTGCAGAAGAGGTTCCGAGAGATCAGTATCAGATCTTTGAGATGGATGAGAATATAAAAAATGAAATTATTTATCCGGATCGGATGTCAATGCTGATTTTTAATAGTTCAGAGGCACCTTTTGATAATAAATATGCTCGCCGTGCGATTGCCTATGCTCTAGATTTTGAAGAGCTGGGTTATGCAATGATTGGTGATCCTCAGTTCTGGCGTCTGGAATCTGCCCTGCACGAAAAAGGAAATCCCTGGCATGTTCCTGATGCAGGCGAAGGAATTTACGGAGTATATGATCCAGAAAAGGCTAAAGAGCTTCTTGATCGGGCAGGTTATGATGGTCAGCCGCTTGTTATATTAAGTGGTCAGGATAATCAGATGGAAAGACAGGGAGCAATTGCAATTCAGGATCAGTTAGAAAAGATTGGTATTGAGGTTGAGCTGCAGTTATTTGATCGACCGACTGTAGTAGAAAAAAGATCGAAGCCTGACGGATGGCATATGCACCTTTCCCCATTCATTAAAGTAGTTCCTGATCCTCAGATTCATCAGGGATGGACAGGTACTAATAAATGGATTACAAACTGGGATAGTAAAGATTCCCGACAGATGGATCAAATTTTTGCAGAAATGCTGAGAGAGGTTAATTCTGTACCGGTTACTTGTAAAATATTGGAAATGATTTAAATAGCACCAGTCATAAAAGCAGCAGTTTTGAGGATAGTTAAATTCTCTGGACTGCTGCTTTAATATTTAATATTATATCTGGGGAAAAGGAACTCATAAACAAACGGCAGCTGCTCAAAATGTATTTTTTAAAGCCGGATGTATGACCGAAGTTATAAAGTGTATACATCAATTACCCTCCCTGATTTTACCCTTACAGGGTATTCTTGTATTTATCATATGTTTAAAGCGGCTTAAAAAAGTAAAACGGGTTACAATTACAGAAATCATATTTTAAAAATACGATATTATTTATTGAAATGCCCCTTGACGGCTTGTTTAAAAATTAAAAGTATATTATAATTAAACTTAGAATAGTAAATAGGGAGGTAATAAATGATGAAGAAAAAATTGAGTATATTATTGGTTGTAGTTTTGATAGTTTTTGCTTTTATGCCGGCTTTAACTTTAGCTCAGAAACAGAACGAAGAACCAGTAGTGGAAGAACAGGAAGCTGTGGTTGAAGAAGCAGATGCTGAAGAGACTGAGGAAACTCCTGAAGAATTAGAAGATATTTTAGCAGCAGACTATCAAACTGCAGCAGAATTGCTGACTGCTTTAGAAGAAAATGAACTGCTTTCGACCGTTGAAAAAATAACCTTAGAGAAAAAATTGAGCTCATATGAGGAAAATCTAAGTATGGACAGCATAACTTCAGTTGTTGATAAAGTATTATCTAAAGAAATTAGTTTAGGGCAGAGCTTTGTGATTTTAAATAATCTGGAAGAAAGTAAAGCAAATGGATATGATGAAGAAAAGGCTTTAGCATTGATAAATAGTTATCAGAATCAGGAAAACTCCGGTCAATTTGCTTTTCAGGCCGCTCTGGAGCTGCGCAAATTGAGCCGTGAAGATTTAACTGGAGAAAAAACAGATGCTTTTTCTGAGCAGATAGCTGCTATTATTGAGGAAAATGGAGAGATCGAAACTTCCGAACTAAAACAGCTGGCAGCAGAATATAGAAAAGAAGCCAGAGAAGAGGGAAGAGAGCAGAGAAAAATTGCAAGAGCTGGAAAAGAAAATTCCGCTTCCGAAAATGCATTGGAAAATGGAAAACCTAATAAAGCAGCAGATGAATCTCAAGATAAAGGAAATAATGGTAAAGGTAATTCCAATAGGTCAAAAGCAGGGGGCAGAGATAAAGGTAAGGGTAATTCTTCTGCTAAAGCTTCAAATTCTAAGTCAAATAAATAGTTTTTAAAATTTAATTCCCTGCCATTAAAGGTGGGGAATTTTAATTGTAAGGGTGATTTTAGTAAAAATAAGTAGTTTAAACTTCTGTAATTAAAACTAAATTCGACTAAATTTGACAGGTGCACGGCACCTGTACCTGGATAGACAAAAAATCTTGCAAAATTGTGCTGAAAAATATATACTTGTGATAGTATTATTAATCCAGGCAGCAATATAAGAATATAAGGAGGAATTACGATGTCTGCAGAGAAAAAAGTTAAGTCACAGGATGAATTAAGACTAAAACTGGATATTAACAATGTTTTTGCGGAAATGATTGGTCAGGAACATGGAATGACAGTAGAAGAATTAGAGGAAGCAAAGGATAAAGCAGTGGAGGCACATCAGAATATTCTTGAGGCAGAAGCTGAAGGAAAGATGGG
This sequence comes from Halanaerobium sp., assembly GCA_003070825.1. Lineage (GTDB taxonomy): Bacteria > Bacillota > Halanaerobiia > Halanaerobiales > Halanaerobiaceae > Halanaerobium. The sequence continues at coordinate 10,800 of QBLP01000014.1, forward strand.
CTTTATGGAACTTCCATATAAGCAGAAGGAAGTTGTGGAAGAGCTGAAGCAAACAGCTGAAGAATTAAAGGACAAATTTGATAATTTTGTGGTTCTGGGAATTGGAGGGTCTGCACTCGGTAATATTGCCGTTCAGACTGCAATCAACCACCCCCACTATAATTTATTTAAAGAAGAACGGAATGGATATCCCCGTCTTTTTGTAAGTGATAATGTTGATCCAGAGGGTGTTAAAGCTCTGCTGGATAAACTAGATCCTGAAAAGACTCTTTTTAATGTGATTTCTAAATCGGGAAGTACACCTGAGACAATGAGTCAGTTTCTGGTGGCCCGTAAATTTGTGGCCGATGCTGTAGGGGAAGAAAATGTAGGAGAGCATTTTATTGCTACCACAAGTAAAGATTCCGGCTATTTAATTGAAATTGCCCGGCGTGAAGGAATGAAGAAATTCTTTATTCCGGATAATGTAGGAGGAAGATTCTCTGTTTTAACACCGGTAGGCCTTCTCTCGGCTGCAGTGACAGGAGTAGATATCGATCAACTGCTCGAGGGAGCAGCTTATATGGATCAGATCTGCCGCAAAAGTGATTTCTGGGAAAATCCTGCTTTAGTTAATGGTTTAGTTCAGTATCTGGCCTATAAAAAAGGTAAGGTGATGTCTGTAATGATGCCCTATTCTGACCGCCTGCGTGATGTAGCGGACTGGTACAGACAGTTGTGGGCAGAATCCCTGGGTAAAGAAGTTGATCTGCAGGGTAATATGGTAAATGTGGGACCAACCCCAATTAAAGCTTTAGGTGCCACTGATCAGCATTCACAGGCACAGCTTTATATGGAAGGCCCTTTTGATAAAATTATTACTTTTCTTGAAGTAGAAAACTTTGCTGAAGAGCTTGAGATTCCTGCGGCTTATGAGGATTTAAATGGTCTGGGTTATTTAGGAGGCCACAGCTTTGCGGAGTTAATTAATACCGAAAAGTGGGCGACAGAGCTGGCTCTAAATAAAAGAGAGAGAATGAACCAGACTGTTAAGGTGCCGGAAGTTAATGAGTTTACCCTGGGTCAGTTATTCTACTTCTTTGAATTTCAGACAGCTGTGACCGGTGAATTACTAAATATTAACACCTTTAATCAGCCTGGAGTTGAGCTGGGTAAAAACTATACCTATGGTATTTTTGGACGTGATGGTTACCAGGAGAAAAAGGAAGAATTCGAGAACGCTGCAGATCATAAAGATGATCTGATTCTCTAATTGCGATAATTAATTTAAAAGAAGTCAATTTAAATGGATGTCAGCTAATTTTCATCTATTTCTAATAATTATTTGTTATAATTATAATAAGTAGAGAAGTTTATCCACCCGCAGTAATTCTGGGTGGATAACTTTGCTTATTCTAATTTAATTAAGGCCGGGGGAATTGCTATGAGTAATCAAAGACAGGAAGAGAAAAAATTGCATAAAGAAAAATTGTTTAAAGATGTTGTACCTCGTTCAAGGGTACAGCTCGATATTGTAAAAAGAGTAAGAACTGCAATAGAAAATTTACCAGCAGAACTCCCTGCAAAAATAATCTCTTATCAGGATGTTATTAAAGAAAATGGGGAATATTATCTGCTCTATCGGGGTAGTGAAAATTTACAGCCGCTGGCAGAGTATTTAAATAAAAATTCAGCTAATTCTCAAAAAATTATCAAAGAATTTAAAGAAATACTGGAACTGCTGGAAGACATTGAGCTGATACGCAAACTCTTTCCAGCCGGAATCAATGCAGCCAACTTCTGGATCGATGCTGATCAAAAAGTTTATTTGATGCCCGAAGAAATGCTGCGCAGCAAGAGGAATTATAAGGAATTTGAGCTGGAAATACCGATGGCAGACTATTTTATGCCGCCTGAGGTGATTGCAGGTGAGGAATGGAATCTAAAATCCTATATTTTTAACACTGCAGCAGTTTTTTATTATTTCTTGAGTGGGGAAACAATTTTTAGTGATCAGGATAATGCAAAAGTTTTAAATAAAATCCAGAGCGAAAAAATTCTGAACATTAAAGCTTTAGTACCGGAGTTAAGCGATAGTTTAAATGCGTTGATCATGAAAATGCTGGCTAAAGAGCAGTCAGAGCGTCCGGACTTAAATTTTGCTGTAGAAGAGCTTAAAAAGAGTGCAGGAGAAAATAACTTTAAATTAGATGCTTTTTTAGAACGGGAAAATATAATTGACAGCAGGATAGTAAAAAAGAAAAGAAGAAATGAAAATATTAAGCTTTTTTTCCGCCAGAGCTGGAAGGTTATCCTCTTTTTTGCTATTATAGGTGGGGGATTTATCTGGGGTCTGAGTTCGGGTTCACCGACTACTATTACGCCTGACCACACAGCGAGAGAAGTTGTCAACTATTTTTATGAAGGAATTGCAACTAAAAATATTAATCTGGCAAATGAAGCTGTAACCTTTGACCTGGGTGAGATGGAAAGGATGATTTCCGAAACTCATGTTATAGAAAAAATGCAGCAGGCCTATAGTGGTGGTTTAGAACAGGGTGAAGAAGTTAATGAAGTTTACAGCCTTGAGAACCTGAAAGTCGAAGAACTTTCCAGCACAGGAGATAAATATAGATTTAGAGCTTCCTATGACTTTAACTATCGTGATCGGGAAGGTCGTTACAGTAATCAGATCGTGGATCAACTTGTAGTGGAAAAGATTGAGGGAATCTGGAGAATTACAGCAATCGAAGGTGATTTTAAGGAAATGATTAATGGAGAATATCCCTGGAGGGAAGAGTAATGGATAAAAATATTATTGCAGAAAATGATTATACAAAAATTAAAGATAATTTAGTCAGCTGGCTGCAGACAGAGGTTCAAAATGCAGGCTTAAAGGGAGCAGTTGTTGGTTTGAGTGGAGGAATTGATTCTGCTGTTACTGCCCGGCTCTCACAGCTGGCATTTGGGGAAGATGTACTGGCAGTAATTATGCCCTGTCATTCCAGCACCCAGGATCGAGAAGATGCACTTATGGCAGCCAATAAATTTGGACTGCAGGTAGTTGAAAATGACTTAAGTGAAATTTATGACCATTTTTTAGCTAATTTAAAGGAAAGTGGAATTGAAGGCGGAAAACTGGCTGCAGCAAATATTAAACCCCGTCTGCGGATGACAGCTCTGTATTATTATGCTCAGGCCAAAAATTATCTGGTTGTCGGTACAGACAACCGAAGTGAGTTAAAGATTGGCTATTTTACCAAACATGGTGATGGTGGAATAGACCTTGCTCCCCTGGGTTCTCTGGTCAAACATGAGGTCAAGGAACTGGCAGAGGTGCTTGAAATCCCAGCTGAAATTATTGAGAAAAAACCTTCTGCCGGACTCTGGGAGGGTCAGACAGACGAATCAGAGATGGGATTTAGTTATCAGGAACTGGATAAATATATCCTGACAGGTGAAGCTGAGCCTGAGGTTAAAGAGAAAATTCAAAAACTGGCCTCTAAAAACAGCCATAAAGCTGCACCAATCCCAATTCCAGCCAGAGATGAGATAGTTAAGTAGAGGTGGGGTAGATATTAATGAAAAATAAGAAGTTAATATTTTTTTTGCTGATATTTTTTATTTTTGCGATTTCAACTCCCTTATTAGCTCAGAATTTTCCGATTCATTATACTGATGACCTGGGCAGGGAGATTACAATTGAAAAAGAAGTCGAAAGGATTATTTCGCTGGCCCCGGGAATAACCGAAGTGATTTATGCTCTTGGTCTTGAAGATAAACTGGCAGCAGTAAGTTCTGCCTGTGATTATCCGGAAGAAGCTCTGTCTAAAGAAGATATAGGAAGAATTGATGAGCCCAATCTAGAAAAAATAGTTGCTTTAGAACCAGATCTGGTGCTTGCTGCGTCTGTAACTAAAGTTGAAAGCTTAAATAGGCTAACAGAATTGGGTATTAAAAATATTGGTTTTAAACCTGCTTCAATTAATGATACAATAAATATGATTGAAGATATTGCTTATTTGACTTCTGCCGGCAGGACAGGAAATGAAATAACTTCGGAAATGCAGGCAGAATTTCAGCGGCTCAAAGATTTAGTTGATCAGAAACTAAAAAACAATGATCGAAAAAAAGTTTTTTACGAAATTTGGGCAGATCCTTTATACACAGCAGGTGAAGGAACTTTTATTGATAGTTTAATCCAGGCTGCTGGTGGTTATAATATTGGGAGAGAGGCAGAGGGAAGCTGGCCAACTTACAGTCTGGAAAGCCTGATTGCTGCTGATCCGGAAGTATATATCAGCAGTACCCACAGTACTCCAGATGGTTTAACTCTGACTGAGCTCCGTCAGCGAGAAATTTTTAGAGAAATTTCTGCTTTTAAAAATGATCGTTTATATTTAGTTGATCAGGATTTAGTTAACAGACCTTCACCCAGAATTATTGAAGGTTATAAGGAATTTATTAAAGCTATTTTCCCAGAGTTAAAAGAGGAGATCAATTAGTTTTGTTGAATAGCAGATAGTGGCAGTTAAAGTTTAGGTGTTATTAAGCCTTTTTTAAAAGGACATAAGTAAGAAAATAAGACTAAGAGGTGATTTGATGAATTTATCAGATTTTACAATTGATGATTTTACAGAAATTGATGGTGGACAGTCAATCGGGAAGGTGGCTGTACTGCTTTCTATGGTTAATGATGAATATGACGGCAAGATTATTGATGCTTATAAAAATGAAGGCTATAAGGCAGTAATTACCAGGGCTGGAGGTAAGGGCTCTAAATTGAAAGATAAAGTTTTACGCAACTGTCTGGGGGCGGCAATCAAAGGTGATGTAATTACCGAATCAGTTCAGGACCAGCGTATTTTAACCCGCTGTGTGGAGAGAGCAATGCTTGATTTTGATAAACCTCTTTCCGGAATTTCCGGTGCAGGAATCAAAATTGGAATCGTAAGTAAGGAGCCGCATTTAGCAGTAGCTCTCTATGGAAAACTAGGTATCCCTGGATTAGATGTTGATCACGAAATTTCAGGAATGGGGATTCACTATTATGGACTCAGCAAAAGATAACAACCAAATTGAATTATTAAAAAGAGTATTTAAATATGTTTTACCATATAAAGGCAGATTGGCAGGGGGAGTAATCTCCATGCTGGTTCATGCCTTTTTAACAGTTTTTTTCGTCCGGGTTTTTCAGGGACTTCTGGAAACTATTATCTCTGATATTAATATGGGCAGAGAGGGGATGATTCAGTTATCTCTGGTTGCAGGAATGATGATTGTGGTCTATTTTCTCAAAGGAGTTTCCTACTACGGAAAGACTTATCTGGTTTCTTATGTTTCTCAGAAATCGATAAAAGATATGAGGGATGACCTTTATTCTCATCTCCACAACCTGTCACTTAGTTTTTACAGCAAAAATAAAACCGGTGATATTCTCTCAAGAGTGACCAATGATGTACAGCAGCTGGAAAGTTCGATGATTAATACTACTGTTGGAACAATTGATAAAGTGTTTACCCTGATAGGGGGAATAATTTATCTTATCTATTTAAATTACCGTCTGACAATATTTTTAGTTATAATGCTGCCTTTAATTACTTATGTAATTACTAAATTTAATTACAAGTTAAAAAAAGTCAGCCGCAGGGTGCAGATTAAGATTGCAGATGTCTCCGATGTACTGCAGGAGACACTTTCGGCAGTCAGGGTTGTTAAATCATTTGGTCGAGAAGAATACGAATTTGATCGTTTCAGCAGTGAAAATCAGGCTAATTTTAGAGCCAAGATGAAAAAAACTCAGTATGGTGCGATTTTAACTCCACTGGTAGAGTTCCTGGCTGCTATTTCCTTTACAGCTATTCTCTGGTATGGAGGTTATGAAGTGATGCAGGGCCGAATGACTGCTTCTGAGTTAATTGCCTTTTTCACTCTGCTTTTAACTATCAGTGATCCGCTAAGATCGATTACCAAGTTGAGCAAAAGACTGCAGAATTTATTTGCTTCTGCTGAGCGAGTTTTTGAGATTATGGACACCGAAAGTGAGCTGCGGGAAGATGATGAGAATAAAATTGAGTTAGAAGAGGTAGAGGGTGAGGTTGTCTACGATAATGTTAGCTTTGCCTATAATGAAGATGAGGTAGTATTAAAAAATATTAATTTAACTGCTAAACCGGGTGAAGTTGTAGCTCTGGTTGGCCACAGCGGCGCCGGCAAAACAACTATGGTTGATTTAATTCCACGTTTTTTTGATCCATTTGCAGGGAGGATGCGTCTTGATGGTCATGATCTCAAGGATTTAAAAATAGACAGCCTGCGTGAGTTTATCGGAATAGTGCCTCAGGAAACAATTTTATTCAGTGGTTCTTTGAAAGAAAATATAGCTTATGGTGACTTAGATGCTGGTGAAGAGGCTATCCAGAAAGCGGCTCAGGCAGCAAATGCACATGAGTTTATTATGAATTTTCCCAATGGCTATGATACAATGGTTGGAGAAAGAGGAGTCGGGCTCTCAGGTGGTCAGAAACAGCGGATTTCTATTGCCAGAGCGATTCTTAAAAATCCAAGGATTTTGATTTTAGATGAGGCTACTTCTTCACTTGACTCGGAGTCTGAAGCTCTGGTTCAGGAAGCATTAGAACATTTGATGCAAAATAGGACAACCTTTATTATTGCTCATCGACTTTCTACTATCAAAAATGCAGATAAGATTGTGGTAGTAGAACAGGGTGAGATTATGGAAATGGGAAGTCATCAGGAATTACTTGCAAAACAGGGTAAATATGCCTCCCTGTATCAGGGGCAGTTTATTGAAGACCCCAATGCTTAAAAATAAAGGCTTAATAAGTGTTTAAATAAATAAAATTATGCTTAAATAAAAGGAGGAGGGAGTCGATTGTCAGCAACAAAAAAAAATTTAAAAGATAAGATGATTCCTTCTTTTGCCTATAACCTGATTAAATTAACAAATCAGAGTTATCAGCTGGAAGTTGAAGGTTGGGCGCCGGTAAAGAAGGCCCTGGATGCAGGAGATTCTCTGGTTTTTTCCAGCTGGCACGGTAAAAGCTGGGTTCCCGCTTATTTTTTAAGAGACCTGGGAATTTATGCTCTGACCAGTTTAAGCCGGGATGGAAGTTATATGACCGAGATTCTGCATAAACTGGGCTGGAAAACAGTTCGCGGCTCCAGCAGCAGAGGCGCAAGTCGTTCACTGCTGGCCCTCTATCGCAAGTTAAAAGAGGGTGCCAGTACTGCCTTAACTCCGGATGGTCCGACTGGACCAATCTATCAGGTTAAACCAGGCATTATTTTCCTGCAGGAGAAGGCCGGTTCAATGTTGGTTCCAATGGGAGTAGAGGCCTGCTGGAAAAAAAATTTTAACAGCTGGGATCAGTATCTGCTGCCGCTTCCTTTTAGTAAAACTGCTCTGGTTTTTGGTGAGCCCTTTTCTTTTGAGGCTGATCTGAAAATGGAAGCAAAACAAAAAATTCTAGAGAAAAAAATGGAAGCAGTTAATTTAAGAGCAGCCGAAATAGTCAAAAAGTAATGGTGGTATTAATTATATGGATAAACTGCAGAGGTATTTAGAAAAAATAATAGATGGTTCAAAAAGGGGCAAAACGGCGGCTGTAATTCGTTTCATTTTATTTCTGCTTTCACTTGTTTACTCCCAGCTGGCTAAAATTAGATCAGTCTTATATCAAAATAATATTTTAAAGAAAAACGAAGCCGGGGTACCGGTAATCAGTATTGGTAATATTACTACCGGAGGAACCGGGAAAACACCTTTTACAGCTTTTTTAGCTGAAGCATTAAAATCAGAATATAAGATAGCTATTATCAGCCGTGGTTACGGGGCTGTCACAGATGTCGAAGAGCCATTTTTGATTAAAGATGATGATCAACTCTATGCTGATGCCGCAGAGGCCGGGGATGAACTTTTTATGCTGGCCCGCAGCAGTGAGCAGCTTATTTTTATCCGTTCTGCCAATAGATATCAGGGTACAAAACTTGCAGAAGACCGGGGGGCAGAATTAATTTTGCTTGATGATGGATTTCAGCACTATCAATTAAAGCGGAATGCGGATATAGTCTTAATTGATGCCGAAGAACCTTTTTCTAATAATCGAGTGCTGCCGGCAGGATTGTTAAGAGAACCTTTTGCTGCTTTAAAAAGAGCCGATCTTTTTCTTTTAAATAGAAGTGAAAATGTTGATTTAAGTCAAATTAAGGAGCTGAGGAATTCTTTAAATACTCTCAGCCCTTCAAATAAAGGTATTTTTAGGGCAGAAACCAGATTAGATAATTGTGTTTCTGTAGCTTCACAGGAAAAAGAATCTCTTGACTTTTTAAAGGAGAAAAAGGTTTTTGCTTTTTCTGGAATTGGAAGTCCTGAAGCTTTCAAAAAAAGTATAGAAAGTGCCGGGGCAAAAGTGGTAAGTTATAGGATCTTTAAAGATCACTACAACTACCAAAAAGAGGATTTATTGACTCTACTTGATCAGTATTCTGACTCACAGGCAGATTTGATTTTGACCACAGAAAAAGACGCTGTTAAATTATTTGATTTTGCAGAGATGATTGGAGAACTACCTTTTTATTATCTTAAGATTTCTCTGGCAGTTGAGAACAGGGAACAATTACTGGAGATTGTTAAAGACAGGATTAAACATGGAAAAGCGAAATAAAGAGTTGAGGTGGATTTTTAATGTCTAAACTTAAAACTGCTGCTGTGATTCCTGCTCGTTATGCTTCCAGGCGTTTTCCAGGGAAAGCACTGGCAGAAATTATGGGCCAACCAATGATTGTGTGGGTTCTGAAAGCAGCAGAAAGTTGTGAACTTATAGATGAGGTTTATGTTGCTACAGATGATGTGAGGATCAAAAACCGGGTGAAAAAGGCCGGCGGCAGAGCAATTATGACTTCAGCTCAGCATCAGAGTGGAACTGATAGAATTGCTGAGGCTGCTGCTGAAATTAAAGCTGATTTAATTGTGAATATCCAGGGGGATGAACCGCTGATTAAAGCAGAAAGTATTGCCCGGGCTTTAAAGCCTTTTACCAAAGAAGTTGAGCTTAAAATGAGTACTTTAAAAAGAAAAATTACAGCTGAGGAAGCAAAAAATCCAGATCTGGTTAAGGTTATTACTGATCAAAATGACTATGCTCTATATTTTTCTCGCTCGCCAGTCCCCTATTATCGAAGTGCTGAACCAGAGGCTCAGTATTACTATCAGCATATTGGACTTTATGTTTACCGCAGAGACTTTCTGCTGCAGTATGCCCGGATGGAGCAGACTCCTTTAGAAAAGGCGGAGTCTTTAGAACAGCTGCGGGCCCTGGAGAATGGTTTTCAGATAAAGGTTCTGGAAACAGAGTCGAAGTTAATCGGGGTTGACCGCAGAGAAGATATTGAGCTGGTTGAAGCAGAAATTAAGGCCAGAAGACTTGATAGATGATTTTGATTCAGTCAGATATTTGTTCCTTTTAGTATTAATTAGCAAAAAACCTGGTTTAAGAGAAATTTAAATTTGAGATGGAGGTAAAAATGCAAAAAAAGGTCAAATTAAATGATGATATTATATTTGGTGATCAGGAAAGACCATTTGTACTTTTAGCAGGACCCTGTGCAATTGAAGAAGAAGCTAGAGTGCTGAGAATTGCAGAAGGAATCAAAAAGATTACAGAAAAGCTGGGAATTCCCTATGTTTTTAAAGCTTCTTTTGATAAAGCCAACCGTTCTTCTATAGAATCTTACCGGGGACCGGGACTGGAAACAGGTTTAAGAATTTTAGAGAAGGTCAAAAAAGAATTTGACTTACCTGTGATTTCGGATATTCATTTACCAGAGCAGGCTGCAGCAGCAGCGGAAGTTTTAGATATTATGCAGATTCCTGCCTTTTTGTCCAGACAGACAGATATGCTGACCGCAGCCGGTAAAACGGGCAGTATAATTAATGTTAAAAAAGGCCAATTTCTGGCACCCTGGGATATTGATCAGGTTGTAAATAAAATTGAGAGCACAGGTAATCAGCGGATTCTGCTGACCGAAAGAGGAGTTTCTTTTGGTTATAATAATTTAGTGGTAGATATGCGTTCACTGCCCCGGATGCGTAAAACTGGTTATCCGGTTGTTTTTGATGCTACTCATGCTGTCCAGCTTCCAGGTGGAGCAGGGGACAGCTCAGGTGGAGAAAAGGAATATGTACCTTATTTAATGAGGGCTGCACTGGCGGCCGGGATTGATTCCTTATTTATGGAAGTTCACGATAATCCTGCTGCTGCCAAAAGTGATGGAGCCAATATGATTCCTTTAGAGCAGCTGGAAGGAATTTTAAAACAGGGACTGGCAGTTGATTCAGCTGTGAAAAACTGTGCGGAAATAAATTATTAAAACTCGGGTGAATAAAATGACAAAAAACAGTAGAGAAGACAAATTAAAGAGTGGACTTGAAGAGGCCAAAAATGCTCTGCAGATAGAGGCAGATGCAGTCTTAAAATTAAAAGAAGAACTGGACGGCAGTTTTAAAAAAGCAATGGAGCTGATAATTGACTCAGAGGGAAGAGTTGTTTTCACTGGAGTTGGCAAAACAGGACTGGTGGCCAAAAAGCTGGCTGCAACATTTTCCAGCACCGGTACTTCAGCCTTTTTTGTCCACGCTGGAGAAGGCCTGCACGGTGATCTGGGAATGATCAGAGCCGGAGATGTAGTAATTGCTGTTTCCAATAGTGGAGAAACAGATGAGGTGATTTCCTTAATCCCTTCTTTGAGGAGAATTGGGGTAACTCTAATTGCTCTGACAGGTAATGGTGATTCAACCCTGGCTGAACATGCTGATTTAATTTTGAAGGCAGATGTAATTACAGAGGCCTGTCCTCACAACCTGGCACCTACTGCCAGTACAACTGCTGCTATTGCACTGGGAGATGCTCTGGCAATTGCTCTCTCAACTTACCATGGTTTTACACCCGAAGATTTTGCCCTCTATCATCCGGGCGGTTCTTTAGGTAGAAAACTGCTGACTAAAGTTAGAGATGTAATTAAAATTAGAGAGCAGAACCCGGTGGTAAAGATTGAGACTTCAGTTAGGGAAGCCTTATTTAAAATGACCAAAAGTCGGATGGGTTCAACCTCTATTGTTGATCAGGAAGGTAAGCTGAAGGGAATAATCACCGATGGTGATATCCGCCGACTTTTAGAAAAATCATCAGATTTTATTGACCGCCCGGTTAAAGACTACATGACTGTCGATCCAATTTCTATTGCACCGGACAGATTGGCAGCAGAGGCCTTACAGATTATGGAGGCCAGAGAAATTAATGATCTACCTGTTGTAGAAGCAGAGAAGCCGGTAGCTATGCTTAATTTTCAGGACTTATTGAGAGCAAAGGTTTTTTAGAAATAAATTTTATTTTGAAATTATGAAAGATAAAAGAGGCTAAAAATGAAGGATAAAATATCTATGTTTTTTTACAATATAATAAGATTTTTGCTGATTCATCTTCCACCAGTAACCGGTCGATATTTAGGTAGAGCAGTGGCTAAATTAGCATATCTATTAACCTCTAAACGCCGAAAAATTGTGGTTTCTAATTTAAAAAAAGCGTTAGCTTTAAATGATCAGGAAGCAAAATCTCTGCTTAAAGAAGTCTATTTAAATTTGGGTTATAATTTTACCGAATTTTTAAAGCAGGATACTTTCAGCAGAGAAGATATAGAAGAAATGGTTGAATTTACGGGTCTAGAATATCTAGAGGCGGCAGCAGCTGAAGGAAATGGTGTTATCCTGTATACCGGTCATTTTGGCAACTGGGAATTACTGGGGGCTATTCTGGATAAAAAAGGATATTCAATTGATGCTATTGCTAGAGAGCAAAATAACTCACTTTTTGATAAAAAAATTAATCAGATTAGAGAAAATAGTGGAGTAGGTGTTATTCCCAAAGGTCTTGCCGTGCGTAAGGTTTTTAAAAGTTTAAAGCAAAATAAGGTAGTGGCTTTTTTAGGGGATCAGGATGCCCGGGGACGGGGCTGGAAACTTAAATTTTTCGAAAGAGATGCTTCAACTTATACTGGAGCAGTTGAATTTGCACAGCGGACAGGGGCTGTAATTGTACCTGTTTTTTTACACCGCCGCGGCTGGTTAAAACATGAACTTATAGCTTATCCACTCAGAAAGATCGGTAAAGATCTTTCTGAGGCTGAATTAAAGAAAGAACTGCAGGCTTTAGTTAAAATTACAGAAGATGAAATTAAAAAAGCGCCGGCTAATTGGATGTGGCTGCACAAACGCTGGAAGACATACAGTTAAATTTTGAGTAATAAATTTTTTAGTGTTATGGAGGGGAGAAATATGTATTTTGTTTATAATTCATTATTATCTATTCTGACATTTTTTTTACTTCCCTATTATTATTTTAAGAGCAAAAAGAGTGGTGAAAAACTTAATTTAAGAGAGCGTTTTGCTTTTTATGATCAAAATTTAGATCTTTTATTTCCAGCACCACGGGTAATCTGGATTCAGGCTGCCTCTGCAGGAGAAACTCTTGCAGCTCAAAAATTAACAGCTGAGATTAGAAAAAAGCATCCGGAAGCAAGGATCATTTTTTCTACAATGACTGCCAGCGGTAAAAAATTAGCTAAAAAGAAAATTGAAGGTGCTGACTTAATTATTTATCTACCCTTTGATTTAAACTGGGTTGTCAAAAAGTCAGTTAAGACTTTTCAGCCTGATTTATTTATTATGATTGAGACTGAACTCTGGCCCAATTTAATCAGAGTTCTGGATAAACAGGGGGCAAAGATTATGCTGGCCAGCGGTCGAATCAGTGATGATTCTTTTGGTCAATATAAATTTCTGGGCTCACTTCTGGAAGATATGTTAGAGCGGGTTGATATTTTTAGTATGCAGCACCAGGAGGCTGCGGAAAAAATCAAAGAACTTGGGGCAGCAGAAGATCATGTTTGTATCAATGGCAACCTAAAATATGATATTGATCTGAATCTACCGACAAAAGAAGAATATTTTCAAAAACGAAAGCTTTTTAAAATCAAGGATCAGACAAAAGTACTGGCTGCCGGAAGTACTCATCAGGGTGAAGAAGAGATGATTATAGATCTTTACCAGCAGCTTAAACCAGATTTTGAGAAGCTGAAGGTTTTACTTGCTCCCCGCTATGTTGAACGCAGGGAAGAACTTTTAGAACTCTGTCGGGAAAAGGGAACTGCAGCGGTGCTCTATTCGGAACTTAAAAGAAATGAGATTCAGCTGGCAGAGGATACAGATGTAATTATTATTGACACTATGGGGGAACTGGCTCAGCTGTATTTTTATGCTGATTTAGTTTTCATTGGCGGTTCTCTAATTGATCGGGGCGGTCATAATGTCATTGAGGCTGCTGCCAGAGCAAAAGTTGTGTTATTTGGTCAGAGTATGTATAATTTTAAAGAGGAAAGAGATTTTCTTTTAGAAAATGAAGTAGCCTTTGAAATAGAAGATGCTGATGATTTTTTTGAAAAGACATATCAGCTGCTGGCTAATGACCAGTATCGAAAGCAGAGAGCAGAAAAAGCAGCTGAATTAATTGATCAAAACCGGGGTGCAGTTAGAAAACAGCTGCAGCTGGTTGATGTGCTGTTAGAGCAGGGAGAAGATTATAATGCTGGATAAAAAAGTAGAGAAAATTCTAATTACAAGATTAAGTGCTATTGGAGATGTGATCCATGCTTTACCGGCTGCCTATGCTTTGCGACAGAAGTATCCGGAGGCTCAGATTGACTGGCTGGTAGAGGCTAAGGCTTTTCCACTTGTTGAATTAAATCCTTATCTGGATAATGTTATTCTGCTGCCGCGAAAGGAGTGGCGCGAGATGCTGAGTAATGATATAGTGGGAGCTGTTAAATCATTTTTTAATTTTTTTAAAAAGATGAAGCAGCAAAATTATGATTTAAACCTGGATCTGCACGGGTTATTTAAGAGTTCTTTAAGCGGATTTTTATCCAAACCGGGATTGAGGATGGGTCCTGCTGATGGGAGAGAGTTAAGCACTTTGTTTTATCAGGCCAGGGTTGAAATTCCGGATAAATCGATGCATAAAGTGGAAAGAAATCTGCATCTGGCTTCGGCTCTGGGTGCAGAAACTGAAGAAATTAATTACGGTTTGAAAATGACACCTGTGATTAAGAGCAGGGTGAGCCGTTTATTTGAAGCAGAAGATATTGATCGAAATAAGAAACTGGTAGCAATTAACCCCTTTACAACCTGGGAATCTAAAAACTGGTTTTTGGAACGTTATTTTCAGGTAGCTAATGCGCTGATTAAGACTGGTTATTATGTGATCTTTACCGGTGGTAGATCTGATAGAGAGGCTGTTGATAGTTTTATTGCTGTAGATGACAGCAGTTACAGCAATCTGGCTGGTAAAACTGACTTAGAAGAGTTGACTGAAATTTATAAACGAGCTGCTTTGTATATTGGTGGAGATACAGGACCAACTCATCTGGCAGCTGCGGTGGAACTTCCAGTTATTGCGTTGATGGGGCCAACTGATCCGAAGACCCACGGCCCATATGGTGAGGGGCATACTGTGATCCAGGATAATAGTCTGGAGTGTATTCGCTGCTGGGATGAACATTGCAGTCGGAAGCTGCAGTGCATGAAGTCGATAACTGTTGAACAGGTACTCAGGATTGCTAAAAAGAAATTAAATGATTAAGCGGAGTAGTTTTAGGTTAACAGCACAAATTTTAAAATATGATTATAGATATAAGTATTTGCTAAAAAGAAAATATATGATTAAAATATATCTAAACATAATTTGTGCTGTTAGCCTAAAACATTCAGCTAATATAAAAATCATTTAATTTCTTTTAAGATTATATTTAACCTGTTCAACTCTTATCTCAAAGTTGGATAGTATATTTTATACAGGGAATGGTTATTATGGAAACTATCAAAAGAATAATAGTGGTTGATCTTTTATATCTGGGAGATTTATTATTTGCGCATCCATTTTTTGAAGGTTTAAGGCGGCTTTTTCCTGAGGCCAGGATTGACCTGGTAGCAAATAGTAATTTTGCAGAAATTATGAGAGTTAACCCCAATTTAGATCATGTTTACAGCTACAATAAAAATTGGACTACTGCCCGCTCCTATAAATTTGCTAAAAAGTTGAAAATGAATAATTATCAGCTGGGAATTAATATTCACGGGAACTGGCGGACTGCACTGCTTTTAAAATTAATTTCTACCGATAAAAGTATTGGTTATGGAGGTCAGGGTAGAGGTTTATTTTTAGATGAGGAAGTTGAAAAAGATATTTCTTCTCATATGATAGAATTTTATCTTAAATTTTTAAATCAGCTGCAGCAGAGCCAGCTGCTTGAGGAATATTTTAAGGATAAAAATATAGAAGTTAAAGATAATCAGGCAGCTTATCCAGTTTTAAGAGTTGATCAAACTCATATTCAGAAAGCTGATAAAAAGCTGGCAGCTCTTGGTTTAGAAAGTGAATTTATAGTTTTAAATACAGGCGGCAGCTGGAAAACAAAACGCTGGCCGGAGGAATATTTTTCTGAAATAGCAGACCATCTTGTCGAAAAGGGCTTTAAAATACTTTTTGTTGGCAGCCCTTCTGATACAGAAAGAGTAAATTATATTTGCAATAAGATAGAAAATAAAGAGCTGATTTATAATTTAAGTGGTAAGACCTCTTTATTAGAACTGGCGGCTGTTTTAAAAAAATCTGAGCTGGTAATCAGCGGTGATACTGGACCGGTTCATGTAGCTGCTGCAGTGGGAACAAATACAGCTGCTATTTTTGGTCCTTCTGATGAAGAAAAGTATGCTCCTAGAGGTCAGGGAAATAATATTTTATTTAAGAATGTTGATTTAAACTGCCGCCCCTGTGGAGAACATGAATGTCCACTTGAACATTTTAAGTGTATGAGAGAGTTGAAGCCTGGAATGATAGTTGATAGAATTAAAGCTGAGGGAATGATTTGATGAATGAGCTAAGTGCTTTAGTCTTAACCTATAATGAAGAATCTAATATCGCTGAGTGTTTAAAAAGTATTAGCTGGATTGAGCAGATTGTAGTGGTTGATTCTTTTAGCGAAGATCAAACAGAGGAAATATGTCGGCAGTATGATAATGTTGATTTTTATGAAAATAAATTTAAAGACTTTGCTTCACAAAGGAATTTTGGCCTGGATAAAATTGAGTCTGAGTGGGTATTTGTGATTGATGCAGATGAAAGAGTTACTGAGGAGTTAAGAGATGAAATAATAGAGACTTTGAACCAACCTGAAGCTGAAGGATATGAGATTGCACGTAAAAATTATTTTTTAGGTAAGTGGATCAAATACTGCGGCTGGTATCCAGATTATACTTTAAGATTATTTAAAAGCAAATATAAATATTCTGGTTTAGTACATGAATCCCCTCAAATAAACGGTAAGATTAAGAAGTTAGAAAATGATTTTATTCATTATACATATAAAGATCTGGCAAGTTATGCAGCTAAAATGAATCAATATACTACCCTTGATGCAGAGAAAAAATATAGGGCTGGGAAAACAGTTAGTATATCTTATATTTTATTAAGGCCCTTTTTAGAGTTTATAAAAAAATATTTATTAAAAAAAGGGTTTTTATTGGGTAGTCAGGGATTGATTTTATCTGCATTATCAGCTTATTATCAATTTTTGAAAGCAATTAAACTCTGGGAGTTAAATAATTTTGGGGATGAAAATTAATGAAAAATATAGTTTTTCTAAACAGCTGTCCTGTCTGGGGTGGAGGAGAAAAGTGGACTTTTACTACAGCAAAAGTTTTGGCTGAAGATCCTGAGTTTAATGTTCATATAGCGGCCAGAAAGAACACAGAATTGTATAAAAGAGCTAAAGAAGCTGGGCTTAAAACTGAAGCAGTTGAAGTTAAAAGTGGAATTACAGTTTTAAATCCTTTTAAGGCAAAAAAATTTATAAACTTTCTAAAAGATAAAAAGATTGATATAATGTTTTTAAATATGTCTCAGGACTTAAAGTTTGGTGGAGTTACCGGTAAAATAGCTGGTTTAGATAAGATTATTTATCGGCGGGGAAGTGCTATTCCTATCAAAGATAGATTTTATAATAAATTTTTACTCAAAGACTGTGCTACTGACATTATTGCTAATTCTAAGGCTACTAAAGAGACTATTTTAAGGCATACCTCTCAGTGGTTGGATGAAGAAAAAATTAAAATAATATATAACGGAATTGATCTTGAGAAGATTGATCAGGGCTTAGAGAATCCAATTGATTTGAATCAAGAATTTGGAATTGGTAATGATAGATTTATTATAGGTAATATTGGGCGTTTGAATTATCAAAAAGGCCATGAATTTTTAATTGAAGCTGTTGAATTATTAAAAAAAGAAAGAGATGATTTTGTTGTCTTAATAATTGGTGATGGAGAAAGAGAAGCAGAAATCAAGAATTTAGTTAGTGATAAAGGTTTGGGTGACTACATAATTTTTACTGGTTTTAGAGATGATGTTTATAATTTATTACCTGGGCTTGATTTTTTAGTTCATACAGCCCGTTGGGAAGGTTTTGGCTTTGTTATAGCTGAGGTTATGGCAGCAGGACTTCCGGTTGTAAGCACTGATGTCAGTAATATTTCTGAAATTGTTATAGATGGAGAAACGGGATATTTAGCTGAAGCTGGGAATCCAGAGGATATAAAGAATAAAGTGTTAAAGATAATGGGAAATGATAAGGATGGATTTGGAAAAAAGGGAAGAAAAGTTATTAAAGATAAATTTACTTTAGATAAAATGATAAAAAATATAGAAAAATTTCTGGAGGATAGTTAATGAATAAGGATAGAATGGTAG
>QBLP01000124.1 GCA_003070825.1 Halanaerobium sp.
AATCTATACTGCTGTTAAACTGGTAATTATCTCTAATTAAATTTAAAACTGGAATTTGATTTAAAAGAATAGATGAAAACTGCGAAATATCTTTTCTGGCATCAAAAAGATAGGCAAGTTCTGTAAATATTCTTTCTAAGGCCAGTTTATGATAATCATAATTTTTTAAAGAACGCCTGCTTAATTCTACAGTTTCAGCACTTAATTTAAAATCTTTTAAAGTCTGAAAGCGAATTCCCCTTAAAATTCTTAAAGGATCATCCCGAAAGCTGTAGTTGTGAAGCACCCTGAGGATACCATTTTTTAAATCAGTGAGACCACCAAAAAAATCATATAAAATACCTTTTCTATCTGGATGCAGATCAATTACCAGAGTGTTAATTGTAAAGTCACGGCGAAACAAATCAGAAAAAAGATCAGCTTTTTCTACCAGCGGCAGGGAACCAGGGAAATGATACTTTTCTTCCCGGCAGCTTGCTATATCAATTGAGTAGCCGTATTCATTGTGTAAAAAACCGGTAGAAAACTTGTTATTATAATCATACTCATAACCAAATTTTGCTTCTAAATGAGCAAAAAAGTCTTCTAAATCACCATCAAGTAAAATATCAAGATCTTTATTTAACGGCAGATCGATCAATAAATCTCTAACCTGGCCTCCAACCAGATAGAGATTATATCCCAGCTCAGCAGCTTCTGCAGCAAGTTTTAAGAGCAGTTCTCGTCTCTCTTCAGGCAGTTCTTTTAATAAATCTGATTTATAGTGGAGAAAAGATGCCTGATTATGATTGTTCTTCTGATATTTTTTTAATAAATCCAGGCCCTTATCCAGGTCGATACTTAAACTCTGATATTTATAGTTTTTATGATAGCTAACCTTATGCTCTCCTGCTTTTAATTTGCCTAAAAACTGAATTTTATATTTTAACAGGTTAACACTTTCTTTATTAAAATAGACATTATCTTCATCAATTAGATAATTGTTTTCGACATAATATCTTTGGTCTTCCTGATCAACTTTTAAAGCTATTTTTTTGAAATCAACTTCTTTTAGATTATTGACTTTGATGATCTGACCATTAAAAGTATAATATTCTTCTGCCATTGAATTAAGAAGTTTATCTAATAATTCATTTTTCTTTTTCATTATTATTCACCACTTTAAAAGACTGCCTCAATAGAGACAGCCTGAATTATAATCAAAATTTTATTTCTATCCAATTTTACTGAGGTCTATTTTTTCAAGTTTTGGATTTTCCGCAGCTGAGCGGCCAACTTTTGCCAGGTCAATCCATTCTCCATCATATTTGACCTTTACAACATCTGCTGTAAAATCATTTTTGGTTCCCTCACAGGAACAGTTGGATAAGAGCCAGCTGCCGACTCCATAAATATCCACGGGCACCTGTGATGATTCAAAACGATCAATTTTTGCGGGGTTAAAACCACCAGTTGCAATAATTTTTACATCCTGACAGTAATTTTTAGCTATTTCCAGATCTTCAGGTCTTAAATCCCACTCCTGGTAGGCATTATCCACAGCGTTGCGCAGGTTGAAAATAAGTCTAGAATTTACACCATTATCAAGTTCTTTTTTGCCGAGTGGCTCAACACTTTTATCTCTTAAATCAGAAGAATTATCAGGTCTTACCCCAAATAATTTATATTTTTTTGCTTCCTCTTCCTGTCCAGCTTTTAATAATTCAAGATATTTATCAAACATCGCCTTTAAAACCTCTAAACTTGTATTAACACAGTCATTATCAAAATCAACCAGAGCAATCCGGTTCACATCAAGCGGCATTAAACGACAGAACTGCAGCATTGCTTCGGCAGTCTCACCCAAAAATGAAGCTACATAAGAATGGCTGATAGTTCCACCACCTTTTCCTCCCCACCAGGCTCCCTGCTCATCAGTAGAAATATAGCGCTGAGTGTTGGTTCCATATTCATTATTATAGGCATTAACCCCTAAAGAATAAGCATAACCGTGCATCGCCTGTGATTTATAATGGGTAAAACGAGCCGGGAAGAAAAGGATATCTTTTCCCCGAGCGGCAACCATCACCTCATAGACATTGGTAGCAATTCTTGAGGCTTCTGTTAGTGAACCAAGCATTGGAGTTTCTAAAATTGAAAAATCACGATATCTGCCCCTAATTTTTATTACCGGATCAACATTATGAGGATTCCCTTTATAATATGCCTTTTCCCCATCATGACAGGCCTCTACCTCTAAGTTAGATGAGGTGTTAATAAAGTTCCCAGCTTCATCTTTATAACCTGTAGCAGTTTTTAAAATTGAAAGTGCTTCATCTATTCCACCAAGAATGCAAAATGGCTGACGTCTGGGAAAAATCTGCATTTCCACTTCAATATTTCCAATATCCTGTCCCTGAAACTGATAGCCTTCTTCAGAGAGAGCAGTTAAAATACCTGCAATATTACGAAAATAAACATCTGAATACCAGCCATCAGCCATTCTTTCTCTATCTAACTGGAAGAGTTCAGTTTCCAGACGCTCACCATTAAAAATAGTCATAAACTCACCTCTAAAAATTCACTTATTTAATTATCTCATAGATTAACTTGTTTTTTGCTTTCTCTGCTTCAGTAATTGTAAACGCTTTTAGTAATTTTTGCTTTGCTTCTTCAAGATTGCTGCTGTCATTATAATGTAAGACTGCTAAAGTATCACCCTGACTGACCTGGTCACCTGTCTTTTTATTTAACTCTAAACCAACAGCGAGATCAATTTGGGATTCTTTGTTTTCACGACCGGCACCTAAAATCATTGCTGCCAGGCCGACATCTAAAGCTTTGATTTCAGAAATATAACCTGACTGTTCTGCTTTTACTTCAAAAACTCCAGCAGCAGTTGGCAGCAGTGATAAATCTTCAACAACTTTTGCATTACCGCCCTGAGCGGTTATCATCTCAGCAAATTTAGCTAAAGCCTTACCATTTTTTAAGTTCTCTCTTAAAATCTTTTTGCCCTCTTCTGCATTTTTAACCTTAGCTGCCAGCTGCAGCATTCCAGAACCAAGTTCAATACAGAGCTCAGTAAGATCTTCCGGTCCTTCTCCCCTAAGAGTTTTAATAGCCTCTTTAACTTCTAGTGCATTCCCTACTGCATTACCTAAGGGCTGATTCATATCAGTTATATAAGCTGCTGTATCTCTGCCAACTTCTTTGCCGATAGCAACCATTGCTTCCGCAAGCTTTTTAGCACTGGCAAAGTCTTTCATAAAAGCACCATTACCGGTTTTAACATCAAGTACAATCGCATCCGCTCCTCCAGCCAGTTTTTTACTCATAATACTGCTGGCAATCAGAGGAATTGACTCCACTGTTGCTGTAACATCCCTTAAGGCATAAAGCTTTTTATCAGCCGGAGTTAAATTTCCTGTCTGACCGACAACTGCTACTCCGTGCTGATTTACATTATCGAAAAATTTATCTCTACTTAAAGAAGTGTTAAAATTAGGAATTGACTCTAATTTATCAATTGTACCTCCAGTGTGGCCCAAACCGCGGCCTGACATTTTAGCAACTGGTATTCCAGCTGAAGCAACTAAGGGAGCTAAAATAAGAGTGGTTGTATCTCCAACTCCACCGGTGCTGTGCTTATCAACCTTAATCCCCTCAATCGGACTTAAATCTATCATATCACCCGACTCTGCCATCAGCATGGTTAAATTGGCAGTTTCTTCAGCATCCATCCCCTGAAAATAAACTGCCATTGCCCAGGCTGAGATCTGATAATCCGGTATATTCCCCTCAACATAACCGTTAATTAGAAACTCTAACTCTTCTTTATTAAGTTTTTGACCTTCTCTTTTTTTATATATTATATCATATGCACGCATTTCTAAACCCTCCTGCTAGATATTTTTTATAATACCTCTCATCAGTTTGATAAAATCAGGTCTTACTTTTTCGGCAATCTCTACAACCTCTTTGTGATCTAAAGGTTGATTTAAAACTCCTGCAGCCATATTTGTTATACAGGATACTCCCACAATTCCAAGCCCCATATGGTTGGCTGCAATTACTTCTGGAACTGTAGACATCCCAACAGCATCAGCACCAATCGTTCTTAAAAATTTGATTTCAGCCGGTGTTTCATAACTGGGACCTGATTCAGCAGCATAAACACCTTTTCTGGTCAAAATACCATTTTCCCGAGCGACATTTTCTGCTACCTCAATAAGTTCTTTGTTATAGGCCTCAGACATGTCGGGAAAACGAGGACCAAAGTCAGCAAAATTTTCACCAATTAAAGGGTTATCTCCCATTAAGTTAATGTGATCAGAAATAATCATAAATTCCCCGGCAGAAAATTCTTCATTAACTCCACCAGCGGCATTAGTCAGAATCAATTTTTCAATTCCAACTTCTTTCATTATTCTAACCGGCATAACCAGTTCCTGCATCGAATAACCCTCATAATAATGGGTTCTTCCCTGCATGGCGATAACTTTTTTCCCTTCCAGTTCGCCAATCACAAAGCGTCCAGCATGACCCTCAACTGTAGAAATAGGAAAGTTATTGAGCTCACCATAATCTATATAAACAGGATTTTCAATTTCCTCAGCCATTACACCAAGCCCTGAACCCAAAATAAGTCCAATTTCCGGCCTGTAATCAAGCTCATCAGCGATAATTTCAGCATTATTTTTAATATCTTCAAGCATAATTAAAACCTCCATTAAAGTGTTTTTATAAATTTAAGTTCCAAAATTAAATTATAAATTTACCATCACGGTAGATCAATTCACCATCAGCATAAATTTCTCCACCGTCTTTCATATCACAGAGCATATCCCAGTGGATAGTAGAAATATTCTCGCCACCTGTTTCTGGATAACTGCGGCCCAGCGCTAGATGAATTGTACCTCCAATTTTTTCATCAAACAACATATTTCTTGTAAATTCGGTAATTCCTTCATTACAGCCTACTGCTACCTCACCAACATAACGGGAACCTTCGTCTGTATCCAGCAGTGAATGCAGTAATTCTTCACCTTTAGCTGCTGAGGCATTGATTACCTTTCCGTTTTTAAATTCCAGCCGAATATCTTCAATTTCCTTGCCGCTGTATATCCCGGGGAAAGAAAATCTAATCCTACCCTCAACACTGTCTTCAATCGGTCCTGTAAAAACTTCACCACCTGGATAATTTTCCTTACCCTTATCTGCAACCCAGGTTCTGCCGCCAACCTTACACTTTAAATCTGTATCTTTGGAGATGAAATGCAGCTCATTTTTTTGATTTAAAATCTTAGCGATTCTTTCCAGTTCCCTGCCAAATTCAGTCCAGTATGCAACCGGATCCTTTTTATTGAGGTGGCAGGCCCTGTAGACAAACTCTCTGTAGTCACCTAAAGACATTCCTGCTTCCTGAGCATCAGCGTGGGTTGGGTACTGACAGATATTCCAGTTTAATGAACCTTCTGCAGCCCGATTCATTACAATTTCGCTTATTTCTTTTCTGGCAATTGAATGTTTTTTTATTTTTTCCGGATCAATACCGGCTAAATTTTTTGTGTTGTTGTGGCCGAGAATTCTTAAAGAAGCATCGACATTTTCCATTAAATATTTGGTAAATGGTGCACTGTAATCAAGCTGTTCCTCAGAGGCATATTTATAAAAAAGTTCTTCCTGCTCGGCAAATTTAGTGATTACCAGCGGGTGGCCTCCATTTTTTAAAGTTTCTATATAAACCTCTTTGATCAAATCCTGACTGACATCTTCACCCTGGATTAAAACCTGATCTCCTTTTTTTATTTCAAGTGAATAATTAACAAGTAATTCAGCATATTTTTTTAATTTCATATCTGCCATAATTTAACC
>QBLP01000125.1 GCA_003070825.1 Halanaerobium sp.
GTTATAAATTAGGTTCAGCAAAGTTGTGAAATTAAATTTTTTTAGATTAGTTTTAGGTTAACCTAAAAATTGGGGGAAAAGAAAGTGGAAGCAGACATAAATTTATCAGAATCAATGGAAGATTATTTAGAAGCTATTTACAATTTAATTAAAGAAAATGGCTCAGCCAGGGTAACAGACATTGCAAATCATTTAAAAATTGCAGCATCTTCTGTTAATCAGGGTTTAAAAAAACTGAATCAGGAAGGTTTAATTAGTCAGGAAAAATATGGTCCGATTAAGTTAACTGAAAGTGGGCTTAAAGCAGCAGAAAAGGTTCGCTGTAAACATCGAATGTTATATCTTTTTTTACACAAAACTCTTGGTGTCAGTCAGGAAAGTGCTGATCATGATGCCTGCAGAATTGAACATGCCTTGAGTGAAGAAAGTTTCAGCAAAATGGTTGATTATCTAATTAAAAACAATTATATAGAAGAGCAAAATTGTGCTTTCAAAATGAAAGCAGAAAAGGAGGAACCCAAAATGGCAGCAGAACAGCTTATGTTAGATAAAATTAAAGTTGGTTCTAAAGCAGAAGTAGTAAAAATTGAGTCCAAAGGTCGTCTAAAAAGAAAGTTAATGGATATGGGTTTAAATAAAGGTGCTAAAGTTGAAGTTAAAGGAAGAGCACCAATGGGAGATCCGATCGAAATTAAGGTTAGAGGATACAGTTTGAGTTTACGCCAGGATGAGGCAGCAGAGATCTTGGTAAAGGAGGTTTAAAGTTGATGCCTTTAGCAATGTTGAAACCAGGTGAGACAGCCTGTATAAAAAAAATAAATGGTGGTAGAACCGCAAAAGGGAAGTTAACAGATTTAGGCTTTGTTAGTGGAAAAACAGTTAAAATTCATAGAAGTTCTGGAGGCCCTCTGATTGTAGGTCTTGGAGATAATAGAGTTGCACTTGGGCGCGGAATGGCCCATAAAGTAATTGTAGAGACTAAAGGATGTGAAAATTAATGGCTTTAAATAAAACCAAGAGAAAAAATAATGAATTAAAAGTTGCTCTGGCCGGTAATCCGAACTCCGGAAAGACAACAATGTTCAACGAATTAACAGGTTCCAGACAGCATGTTGGAAACTGGCCGGGAGTTACAGTAGAAAAGAAAACAGGTAGAGCTTCCTATCAGAATTATTCACTGGAGGTTATTGATCTCCCGGGTACATATTCTCTGGGAGCATATTCAGAAGATGAGGTAGTGGCAAGAGATTTTCTGACAACTGGTGATTACGATGTTGTTTTAAATATTATTAACTCTTCTAATCTGGACCGCAACTTATACTTTACGGTTCAGCTTCTAGAAATGGGTGTAGATTTGATTGCAGTTTTAAATATGGCAGATGAGGCTGAGAAAAAAGGAATCAAGATCGACAAAGAAAAAATCGGCCAGCTGCTCGGTACTCCAGTTGTGGAAACTGTTGCCAGTAAAGGTAGAGGAATTGACAGTCTATTAGCAGAAACTGTTCAGCATCGTGATTTATCTGAGGCTGCTCTAAAAATTGATTACGGCAGTGAGGTAGAAGATTTAATTTCCGAAGTAGTTTCCATGCTCAAGGAATTTGATTTTACCAGTCAGATCAATCAGCGCTGGGCAGCAGTTAAGTTAATTGAACATGATCCGGAAGCTGTAAAACTTTTGGAAAGAGAAGTTGGTGTTTCCAAAGCTAAAAAGATTAAAAGTTTAATTGCTGAAAGGGAACTTAAGGCAGAAGATGATTTTGATAATATTATAATTGATAAAAAATATGAATTCATCAATAAAGTTATTTCTGAAAGTGTGCAGCGGCCAGCGGCCGATCAGGAGCCAGAAAATGTATCTGATAAAATTGATGCGATTGTAACTAATAAATATCTGGGAATCCCGATTTTTATGGCAGTTATGTGGGGAATTTTTAAATTTACCTTTACTCTTGGTGACCCACTGATTGGCTATATCGAGGCCTTCTTTGAAGCTGCAGGCGGCTGGCTTGGTGGCCTCTTAGTTGGGGCGGGTATTTCTCCTTTAATTACTTCCTTTATCACTGATGGAATTATTGGTGGTGTGGGCTCAGTACTGGTCTTTATCCCAAATATTTTTCTTTTATTCCTGGCAATCGGTATTTTAGAAGACAGCGGCTATATGTCGAGGGCAGCTTATGTAATGGACAAGGTGATGAGCAAACTGGGACTCCACGGAAAGTCCTTTATTCCAATGATTGTTGGTTTTGGCTGTAATGTACCTGGTGTAATGGCAACCAGAACTTTAGACAGCAAGCGGGACCGTATTATTTCGATTTTAATTAATCCACTGATGTCCTGTTCAGCCAGATTACCGGTTTATGTAGTTTTTGCCGGAGCTTTATTTCCCAATCACGCAAGTACAGTAGTTTTTTCACTCTATGCCTTAGGAATTGTAATGGCAGTGATTATGGCCGGAATTTTTAATAAAATATTATTCAAGGGTGAGCGTTCACACTTTGTTATGGAATTACCCCCCTACAGATTCCCAACCTTAAAAGGAGTTTTTATTCATATGTGGGAAAAAGTAGGAGCCTTTATCAAAAAAGCAGGAACAATTATTTTTGCAGTTGTAGTTTTAATCTGGGTACTGGCTAATTTACCATTAGGTGCGGAATATGCTTCAGCTCAGAGTTTGATCGGTCAATTTGGTCAGCTGATGGCTCCAATCTTCGAACCATTAGGATTTGGCAGCTGGCAGGCAGCATCATCACTTGTTTTTGGTATTCTGGCAAAAGAGGTAGTTGTTGGTACTTTAGGTGTGGTTTATGCAGCTGGAGAAGGAGGCCTGAGGGCAGCTTTATCAGCAAACTTCAGTCCACTGGCAGCTTATTCATTCTTAACCATGGTCTTAATCTATACCCCCTGTATTGCGACTTTGGGAGCTATTAAATCAGAAACTCAGAGCTGGAAGTGGCCTTTAATTACGGCTTCTTATCTATTTGTTTTAGCCTGGTTAGTTTCTTTTGTAATCTATCAGGGTGGAATGCTGTTAGGAATTGGTGTTTAAAGATATTAAAACTGAATTTAAGCTTTTCAGCTTAAGGAGGTTAAATTATTTATGGAATATTTATTTTTAGGAATTTTAGGCTTTGGCAGTCTTTATTATATAGGAAAGAAAGTTTATGGTGGAATTAAGGGAACAGATAGTCCCTGTGCCGGCTGCAGTGATCAGAGCTGCCCGGTAGCAGGTGGCAAAGAGTATAATTTTGATGAGATTGTGATTGATGATTAATGAACTTGTACCAGGTTCAAATGAGCTCATTTGAACCTGGTACAAGTAAAACAATTCACAAACTTAATAGGGAGTGATTTCAAATGATAAGTCAATTAATAGTTTTAATTATAATTTCTGCAGTCTTACCTGCAGGTACTTCACTTAGACATTTTGCTCTGGCGGGAGATGGCTGTGAAGACTGTAATTGTGGCAGTGATGACTGCTGTGGAGATGAAAGAAAAGAAGAATAAAAAATTTTAGATTCAATTGAGAACCATTTTCAATTAATAAATATTGTTATAGTAGCTGGAACTCAAATTGGTTTTATGTACCCGGTACAAAAAATATGAGGAGGAGAGTAGAATGTCTTTAATGATAGTTGGCGCAGATAATTTAGGATCGATTAGAGATAATGTGAAAAATCTTGGTTTTGAGGAGATTATCCATCTTGATGGCCGCAAAAAGTCAAAGTTTAGGAATTTTGAAATTCCGGCTGAGACAGATTTTGTGCTGGTGATGACTGATTACATAAATCATGCTGTAATGCGCAAGGTGAAAAAGGCAGCTAAAGCGAGTGAAGTTAGTGTTATTTATGCCCGCCGCAGCTGGGTTTCTATCTACAAGAAGCTTGAGAGAAGAGCAGTAGTTAATTAGAATTTTTTTAGATTTAAACTTGAGTAATTCAATCAAAAAACGCAGCTCCTAAAGTTTGGATTTAGGGTCTGCGTTTATGTGATATATTTCTTTATAACCAGGTCCAAATGAGCTCATTTGGACCTGGTACCAATAAATATTGTTTAAACAGCCTGTTCCTGTTCAGAAAGCATAATTTCTTCTTCAAAGTGAGTACTCTTAATCTTTTTAATGTAAATTCCCATAGTCACAACAGCGATGATAATTCCGGCAGTTACTGAGAAGCTGTAAGGAAGCTGGAAACCTTCTGGTGCATAGAGAATATAGGTTGAAGAAACACCGGTCATAAAGAAGGCTGGAATTGAAGCAATCCAGTGATTTTTACCGCGCTTAGCAAGCCACATTGCTCCTGCCCATAAAACAACCATTGCTACTGTCTGATTTGACCAGGCGAAATATCTCCAGAGAGCATCGAAGTTGATCTGAGATAAAGCTCCACCAACAATAAAGATTGGAATCGCAAGCATTAATCTATTTTTGACTGATTTCTGCTCCAGGCCAAAGATATCAGATAAGGTTAAACGCACACTTCTAAAAGCTGTATCTCCAGAAGTAATTGGCGCTGCTATTACACCAAGCATTGCCAGGACTCCACCGACAACTCCCATCATAGTTCCTGTAATTTCGTGAACAACACCAGCAGGTCCACCAAGAGAAGCTAAGGCTTCATTTAAGCCGCCAGTTCCCTGGAAGAAAGTCATAGCTGCAGCAGCCCAGATTAGAGCTACAACACCTTCAGCTACCATTGCTCCATAGAAAATTTTACGTCCTTCTTTTTCATTTGTAGTACAGCGAGCCATAATTGGAGACTGGGTTGAGTGGAAACCACTAATTGCACCACAGGCAATTGTTACAAATAATAAGGGCCACATTGGTAATTCACCAGGATGAAGGTTGTTTAAGGCGATATTTGGAATATTGTAGTCACCAAAGATCAAACCGCCACCAACACCTAAGGCCATAATTAGAAGTGCCAGACCAAAGATTGGATATAATTTACCAATGATTTTGTCAACTGGTAAGAAAGTAGCAATAAAATAATAGCCAAGAATAATAACTAACCAGATATTAACTCCCATAAAACCTGGAGTTAGATTTGCTAAGAGCATTGCAGGACCTGTCATAAATACTGTTCCTACAAGCACTAAAAGCACAATACTAAAAACTCTCATAATTTGTCTGATTGTGCCACCAAGATTTTCTCCAATAACCTCAGAGATCGAGGCACCACCAGAACGGATAGAAAGCATTCCAGATAAGTAATCATGGACACCACCGGCAAAAATTGTACCAAATACTATCCAGAGAAAAGCAGTTGGCCCCCATAAAGCACCAGCGATTGCACCAAAAATTGGTCCTAAGCCGGCAATGTTTAAAAACTGAATTAAAAAGGCCTTTTTCCAGTCCATTGATATGTAATCCACACCGTCTTCCATCGAAATTGCTGGAGTTTCCCGCTCCGGCTGTGAATCAAAGATCCTGTCAACAATTTTCCCGTAAGTAAAATAACCAATAATTAAAACAGCTAAAGAAATAAGAAAAGATGCCATAAAAATATAACCCCCTAAAAGTTTTTTTAATACATCTTAATTATATCTGGATTCGGGGATTATAAAAGGCATCTTAACTGAATTGTAAAAATATTATACTCAATTGCATTATTTAAGGTTTAAGAGTTTATTTATTTTTTCAACCTTGGATCTGCTGACCGGAATTTTATGTTCAGAGTAATCTTCCATTAAAACTTGATATTTACCTTTAAACCAGGGAATAACTGCTTTGATCTGCTTTAAATTTACTATATAGCTTTTATGAATTCTAAAAAACTGATCGGGCAGCATTTTTTCCAGTTCTTTTAACTGAAAACCTGTCATATAAGAT
>QBLP01000126.1 GCA_003070825.1 Halanaerobium sp.
AAAAAGGATAAGGTAGTGACTGAATATTCTGTAGATAGTATATGTTCTCAATAACTTAAATTTGACAATGCTTAAATATTTTTATGCAATGCTAGTGATGTTTTATATAAATTAAAAGAGCTGGGGATCAGTATTGCGATGGATGATTTTGGAACCGGTTATGCTTCTCTAAGTTATCTGCAGCATATTCCACTTGATGTTATAAAAATTGATAAGGCTTTTATTGATCTAATTTCTCAGAATCCAGCAAGTGAAAAAATGATGGTTCCACCAATTATCGAGATGGCTCAGCAGTGGGGAATCAAGGTTGTAGCTGAAGGAGTGGAAACAGTTGAGCAGCTGCATTATTTAGAAGATCATAATTGTGATTATCTGCAGGGGTTTCTTCTAAATAAACCCTTAAGTGAATACCAGATATCAAAAGTATTTTAACTAATAAAGCTTTGATTAGGATAAATTTTTATTTTTAATGAAAAAAATCAAAATGGAGTGATTTTAATGTCAAATATTCAATGGGAAAAACTACTGAGTGGTACTGATGTAAGAGGCAGGGCGATTGCGACTGAGGGAAAAAAGCCGAATTTAACAGAAGAAGCGGCTGCAGGTATAGGTTTTACTTTTGTTAACTGGCTGGCAGCTAATTTAGACAGGGAAACTGAGGAGATCGAAGTTGCAGTAGGTCATGATTCCCGCTTAAGTGCTGACAGGCTAAAAAAAGCTCTCGCTCAGGGGATGAAACTGGCAGGGGCAGAAGTTTACAGTGCAGGTCTGGCTTCTACTCCAGCAATGTTTATGTCAACTATTTTAGAGGGACACCAGTACGATGGAGCAATAATGATTACAGCCAGCCACCTTCCCTTTGATAAAAATGGGTTTAAGTTTTTTACCCGTCAGGGAGGACTGGAAAAGGAAAATGTAGTTGATATTTTAAATCTGGCTGCTGAGAGAGAGGAAGAATTCTTAGGTCAGCTTGATTTAGATTCTGCTGAAATAAAAGAGATTGATTTGATTTCTGACTATGCTGAACACATCAAAAAAGTTATCCGTAAAAACTTAAGTCCCAAAGTTGATCAGAATAAACCACTGGCTGACTTTAAAATAATAGTTGATGCCGGTAACGGCTCCGGTGGGTTTTTTGCTGAAAAAATTCTGAGAAGTCTTGGTGCGGATACCGAAGGCAGTCAGTTTTTAGAACCGGACGGGAACTTTCCCAATCATGCTCCCAACCCGGAAGACAAAGAAGCAATGCATTCGATTCAGCAGGCAGTGCTTGAAAACAAAGCTGATCTGGGAATCATTTTTGACACTGATGTTGATCGAGCCGCAGTGGTAGACAGCAGTGGACAGGAGATTAATCGGAATAAATTAATTGCCCTTGCTGCAGCAATTGTTCTGGAAAACGATCCAGGAGCAACGATTGTCACAGATTCAGTGACCTCAGTTGGCCTTAAAGATTTTATCGAAGATAAGCTGGGGGGAGTACACCACCGCTTTAAAAGAGGCTACAAAAATGTAATTAATGAAGCTAAAAGGCTGGAGAGTGAAGGTGAAAGTGCTCCACTTGCCATAGAGACTTCCGGGCATGCAGCTTTTAAAGAAAATTATTTTCTTGATGATGGAGCCTATCTGGTGGCAAAAGTACTGATCAAAATGGCTAATTTAAATGCTGAAGAAAATAGTAAGATTGGAGATCTAATTGCAGATCTTGCTGAAGCTGAAATTAAAGAGGAATATCGAATGACAATTCAGCTTGATGATTTTAAAGACTACGGTCAGCAAATTCTCGAGAATCTAAAAGATTTTGTTGAAGCTATTGATGGCTGGGAGATTGCACCTAAAAACTATCAGGGCGTAAGAGTAAATTGTGGTGCTAATGACTGGTTTTTATTAAGAATGTCACTCCATGATCCGGTTTTGGTCCTCAATGTTGAATGTGATCAGGAGGAGAGTTTGAGTCAGATTCTCAAAAAGCTTAAAGGTTTTTTGAATAATTATGATAAAGTGGAGGCTAATTATGAAGTATAGATATCTTGGAAATTCAAATTTAAAAGTTTCTGCTGTTGGTCTGGGAACCTGGGCCTATGGTAATGATACATTTGGCAGAGTCGAAGATCAGCAGTCAATCAGGGCAATCAGAGCTGCTGTAGAGGCGGGAGTTACTCTAATTGATACTGCCCCTGCTTATGGTGCCGGACATGCAGAAGAAGTTGTCGGTCAGGCAATTGAGGGCATTAGAGATAAAGTGGTTCTTGCAACAAAATGTGGAACACATCGTGATGGGCCTAAATATATCAGAGATTTAAGTCCGAAAAGAATTAGAAAAGAAATTGAGTCTTCTCTAAGCAGATTAAATGTTGAGCAGATAGACCTTTATCAGATTCACTGGCCTGATCCTGATACGCCTTTAGAAGAAAGTGTGGAAGAACTGCTGAAGTTAAAAAGAGAAGGTAAATTTAAGTATTTGGGTGTCTGTAATTTTAAAGTAGATCTGCTTAATCAGATTTCTGAGATGACTGATATAATATCACTGCAGCCTCAGTATTCTCTTTTAAAAAGAGATATTGAAGCTGAAATATTACCCTACTTAATTGATCATAATCTTGGCTCCTTAAGTTATGGGACCTTAGGCGGCGGGATTTTAAGCGGTAAATATCAGGAAAGACCGGAGTTTGAGGATGAAAAGGACAATAGAGCTGGTTTTTATCCTTTCTTTAAAAAAGAAAACTGGCCGCAGACCCAGAGCCTGATCAAGCTGCTTAAAGAAATTGCCGCTGCCCATGATCAGACCCCTGCTCAGACAGCAATTAACTGGGCGATTAATAGAAAGGGCATAACCACAGCTTTAGTGGGAGCCAAAAATGAAAAACAGGCCAGAGAAAATGCAGGCGCAGCAGATTTTGAGCTGAGTGAGGCAGAAATGCTTGCTTTAACTGAGGAGTCAAATAAGGTAATAGAAAACTTAAGTAATTAAATATATGCCTGGATTAAGGATGGTTTGATGCAGAAACCTATTTTTTTCTCAAATAAATATTATCTGATGACTCTAATTCTGGTAATTATAGTTTTTGTAGTGTTTATATTATTTAGTTATACTGAAAAAACAGAAGAGGAACAGTTCTTTTTAAATCGAAGTTTAGAAAGACTTAATTCTGAAGTAGAGGTAATCTTAAATACCTATAACATTGCAGCTGATGCTGTTTTCAACAATATTCTTGACAGTGAGAAGATCAAAAGGATAATATATTATGGCTGGGAGTTTGAAGATCGCCGGGATAACTACCGCCACTACCTACAGGCAGAGCTGGAGCCCTTATATGAGGATTTGAAAAGATATCATGTCCGGCAGCTGCACATACATTTTAAAGATGGCAGCAGTTTTTTGCGAATGCACCGCCCAGAAACCTATGGTGATAATCTATTTGACGTCAGAGATAGTATTAAATATGTCAATACAGAAGAAAGAAAATTTGTAGGCTTCGAAGAGGGCCGTATTTTTAATGGTTACCGCTATATTTATCCTTTAAATTACAATGGTGAACACCTGGCTTCAGTTGAATTCAGCCTTTCTTTTCAGGCGGTTACAGAGCTGTTAAAGGATAATTTTGGTGGAGCAAATGCCTTTATAATTAAGAATGAGCTGATAGAAGAGACTGTATTTAAAGAAGAACAGTCGAATTATCTAAACTCTTCAATTATTCCAGAATACAGTTATGATAAAGAAATTTATAATAACCTGCTCAAAGCTGAGAGTGAGGTAAATCTTAATATTATCAGGGAAATTAATCGAAAAAACCAAAAAGAACTGGCTGCTCAAACTGCTGCAGAAAATTCTTTTGTAGTTTCCAGTCGAGTTGACGGCAGCTACTATACCGGCAGTTTTATCAATATTAAGGGGATAGATGGAAAAACCAAAGCCTATTTAATCAGCTATCAGGAGAATGATTCACTTAACTTTATCAATCAAAATTTCTTTACGACAATTATTATATCTATGATATTTTTGATTTTGACTATTATTCTACTGACTATAATTTTTTCCAGCAACAGCAGGCTCAGATTTTTAGCCCACAATGATCAGCTGACCGGGGTAAGCAACCGCCATCATCTGACTGAGGTTCTGGAAAGAGAATATGACCGCAGCCGCAGATATAATAATTCTTTTTCTTTGATTATTTTTGATATTGACCACTTTAAAAGTATTAATGATAATTTCGGCCATGATCAGGGAGACTTCATTCTAAAAGAACTGAGCAGACTGGTAAAGAAAAACATCCGTAAAAGTGACTATTTTGGCCGCTGGGGAGGAGAAGAATTTATAGTTATTGCTCCGGAGAGCAGTCTTCAGGATGCCGAAAAGTTTGCCGAAAAATTGAGAAAAGAAATTGAAGAATATAACTTTATGGAAAAGCGTAAGGTAACAGCCAGTTTTGGAGCTGCAGAAATTAAGAATGGTGATAATATTGATCAACTGATTAAAAGGGCAGATGACGCTCTCTACAGAGCAAAAGAAAAAGGAAGAAATAGAGTTGAAGTTTAAGTAGAGAAAAGTCCTGAGTTTTTTAACTCAGGACTTTAAATTAGAAAGCACAGACGGGCAAAAAGCTGCTGCTTAACTACTCATCTTTTTCTGGCTCAGCCTCTTCTTTCTTTGCTTCTTTTTTCTCTTTTGCCTCTTCAATCTTTTCAATCAGAGAGGGAACTTTTTCTATCAACTTATCTAGAGAGCCCTTACTTTTTACAGGTATCATTTCCACTTCAGCCCCGCGAATAACCAGGATCGCATCAGGTGAGATTTTGCAGCCGACTCCACCTCCACCGCCACCAGCATTTTCTTCTTCGCCAATGCCACCACCAAGGCCAAAGGAAGCGGTAATAATCGGGATCAATTTAACCTCACCAACTTCAATCATTTCCCCAACAACTGTTTCAGTTTTTAAAAAGTTATCGAGTTTAGCATACATTGTTTCCAGAACTTTTTCAGCACTCTGCATCAGAATCATCCTTTCTTAGAATTTAATTGATATAAACGCCACAATATTTTAATAGTCTTTAGAGAAAATACAAATTTCAATAAATGAAAAATTATTTGGGCCGGTATTATTTTACCGCCGGTAGAGCCTTCTGCTTCAAAAACCACCTCCTGCCAGCTGATTTCAGCCTTAAGATCGGGATAGTCAAAGAGTTCCTTAATAGTGTAATAAAAAGCCAGAAAAAGTCCGTTGTAATAAGGATCAGCAAAGGAAAAATAGATGTATAATTTTAGATAATCCATTTTTAGAATTTTAAAGAGCTCTACAATAAATCTAAAAATATGGTTTAAATTTTCCTTATTGATCAGTTTAAAATCAAAGTTGAAAGCTGATTTCTTTTTAGATTTTTCTTTCTTTTTACTTTTAGAACCCAATTCATTAATTTTTTTGTTGATTACCTTTTTTGATTTCTCTTCGATTAAACTCCCCACTTTAGTTTCTCTTAACTGCAGATTTTTCTGGAAACCAAATATTTCAATAACAAAAGATTGGTCTTCCCCCTGCCAGCTGAAGTGTAATTTCAAAAAAATTAGCGAGAGATTAATGCTGCAGCTAAAATCTTGTTGGTAGTTAAAACTAAAGCTGTAGTAATAGGGAATAACAAGCAGCAGAAGTAGAAAGAATATTAAGAAAATTAATAACAAAAATAAAAGCTGAAGCAATTTTTTTCCTCCTTTACACAATAATA
>QBLP01000127.1 GCA_003070825.1 Halanaerobium sp.
CGGAGCAGCGGCGGCCTCCCTGATTTCGATTGCCTTAATCGGCGGCTATAACTTTACAATTTTAATTCCGATTTCTGGTCTCTTTTTAGCAGGTCAGGTACCAACCCTGCAGGCTGCGATTTTAGACAGCTTTGAGAGCAGTGGAATTAAAGTGGTTGGTTTTGCTCAGACAGCCGGGATGATTGGTTTAACAGTACTTTCCAACTGGGTGGTGGGCTTTATCAATGATTTTATTGCGATTGAGGCGGGATTTGTCTTTCTGATAATTATCCTGGGAGCAGCAATTTTAATTACCTATTATTTAAAAATGATAACTCAAAATGTTGAAGCATAAGTTATAAAAAGATCTAAATAGACAAAGGATGGTTGTAATGACAGAAAAATGGTGGTATGATTCAGTAATTTATCAGATTTACCCTAAAAGTTTTAATGACAGCAATAATGATGGAATTGGTGATTTGCGGGGGATTATAGAAAAGCTTGATTATTTAAATCGACTGGGAATAGACTTAATCTGGCTCAGCCCGGTTTTTTCTTCCCCGATGAAGGATAACGGCTATGATATTGATGATTATTATGCAATTGCCGAGCAGTTTGGCTCTATGGAGGACATGGAAGAATTAATAGCTGAGGCTGACAAAAGAGGAATTGGAATTATGATGGACTTAGTAATCAATCACAGTTCTGACCAGCACCGGTGGTTTAAAGAATCCAGAAAATCGAAGAATAATCCAAAAAGAGATTATTATATTTGGAAGGAGCCTAAGGCAGATGGAGGTCCACCGACAAACTGGCGCTCAATTTTTGGTGGCTCGGCCTGGACCTATGATCAGCAGACTGAGCAGTATTATCTTCATACATTTGCTGAGGAACAGCCAGATTTAAACTGGGAAAATAAAAAGCTGCGGCAGGAATTATATCAGATGGTAAACTGGTGGCTGGATAAGGGTCTGGCCGGTTTTCGAGTTGATGCCATCAGCTACATAAAAAAGAGCGGATTTAAGGATCAAAAAGTTAATGGTCCTGACGGTCTGAGCAGTATTTTTGAAGCCTCTGCCAATCAGCCTGGAATTTTGGATTTATTAAATGAATTAAAGGCAGAGACTTTTTCCAACTATCAGATTGTGACTGTAGCAGAATTATATGCAGAAGATAATAAAAGGATGCAGGAATTTGCCGGTGATGATGCTCCTTTTGATCTGGTCTTTGATTTTCGCCATGTTGATCTGGATTTAAGTGAGGGCAGTGAGTGGTTTAAGGCTCGGGACTGGGATCTAATTGAGCTAAAAGAGCGCTTAAATGAGATTCAAAAAACCTATGCCGATGACAGGAGAGCCGCTATTTTTTGGGAGAATCACGATCAGCCCCGCTCTTTAAATAAGTATTTAAATGAAGCTGAAATTAATGATTATTCAATTAAAATGCTGGCAGCTGTTTTTATGCTGCAGCGGGGAATCCCCTTTATCTATCAGGGGCAGGAAATAGGAATGAGCAATGTTAAATTTGAAAATATAGATGATTATCAGGATCTGGCAACCCACGGTTTATATCAGGAAGCCTTAAAGGCAGGATATGACAAAGAAGAAGTGATGGAGGTTGTCTGGAGGAGGAGCAGGGACAACAGTCGGACCCCAATGCAGTGGTCTGATGCTGAAAATGCTGGCTTTTCTAAAGCTGAGCCCTGGTTAAAGCTGAATCCAAATTATCAGGAAATTAATGTTGAAGAAAATCTAAAAGATGATAATTCCGTATTTTACTTTTATAAAGAATTAATCAAGCTCAGAAAAAACAGCCCCTATCAGGAAATAATTGTAGATGGTAAATATCAGCCGCTTTTAGAATCAGATCCGAATCTGATTGCCTATCTCAGAGAAAAAGAAGGAGAGAGGCTGCTTTTAGCTGCCAACTTTAAAAATAAAGAGGTTGAGATCAATTTAGACTATCAGGTTGAAGAAATTATTTTAAGTAATTACCCTGAATTCGATTACCGAGCTTTAAAAGCTAAAATGCTCGATTATCAATTAAGCCCCTTTGAAACAATTCTACTTAAAGTTAAATAATTTAAAAAAGACTGCTGAATATTTTAGTTCAGCAGTCTTTGCAATTTCTATTTAGTTTAAGCGGCAAAACCCTGCTTAACTTTTACTTCACGCGCAGAGTTTTGATAAGAACTTTCTCTTTTATTAAGCAAATATTTATTTTCAAATTTTGAATCATCGTTTTTCTTTATTTCAGACGAATCTTCAGCTTCTTTATCCTCACCACTGAATTCTTTTTGATTTAATTCAGCCTGGGCTTCCATTTTCATCCGAGTAGCTTTGGCTGCAATCTGCATGTCAGCTCCAGAAGGTTGAGCAGGTGCCGTGGCAGCTCTTTTAATCTGGTCTGTATTTTTAACTGTTTCTTCCGGTGTTTTTGCCGGAGAGGTTTCAATATCTACCGATCCGCCAACTGCATAGCGCTTATTGTCGGGACCGGTTGTGTAACTGTAAGAGGCTGAGCCAGCATACTGGCCACCAGCAGACTGATGAGCCATCTCATGGGCCCGAACTTCACGATCTCTGCGTTTTAATTTTTCTATTTCTCTTTTTTCAGCTTCACTAAATTCATTTTTATTTGAATTGTCATTTTTGCTTTCATTGTTTTGATTCTGCCCTTCGGCAGAACTCGAGGAATTATCTACAGCATTATCAAAGCTATTATTTTGATCACTTTTATCTTCAGAAGTATTGATTCCTAAGTCAATATCCTTTGACTGAGAATTGCTGTTATTAATATTGGATTTAACAGCCCAGCCTGGAACCGGCTGAGAGTTAAGTGATGACATGGCTAACATTTGGCTCACCCCATTTATCTCTTTTACTTATTATACTATAATTACAATTTTCAAGCAACTAAATTAGCCTGGTATTTCCAGGGCTCAGATAGCAGAAAAGCTGGATGTCTCCCGGGCTACAGTAACCAATATTGTTAGGGAACTGGTTAAACTTGAACTGGTTGAAGAGTCAAAAATGGGTGAATCCCGCGGGGGCAGAAGGCCGATGCTGCTCAAACTGAATCCAGAAGGAGCCTATGTAATCGGGATTGAGTGGGGAATTGAGGCGATTAAAGCTGTATTATTAGACTTTGAAGCAGAAATAATTGCTAAAGATCAGATTGAGCCTCAGGATTACACATTAGAGGAATATAAAAAGCAGACTTTTTTTCTGATTGATAAATATCAAAATGAGCTGCAGAAGAGCAGCAAGATAATTGGGATAGGTCTCGGCATCCACGGGCTGGTAGATCCCGAAGCTGGGAAGTCGATATTCACACCGCATTTTGAATGGGGTGAGCTTGATATCAAAAGTATTTTAGCAGAAAAATATGATTACCCAATTTTTATTGATAATGATGTCCGGATGATGGCTGCCGGAGAAATCTGGCAGGGAAGAGATGACTTTGTCTTTATTAATACCGGCTCAGGTATCGGTGCGGCCCTTGTTTTTAAAGGTGAACTGCACTATGGAAATAACTACGCAGCCGGTGAATTTGGGCACATGAAAATCACTGATGATGGTACCCGCTGTCACTGCGGCAAAAGAGGCTGTCTGGAGGCCCTTTCATCCAAGGAGAGCATTATTTCTCGCTACCAGAAACTTAAAGATTTAAGTCAGGAGATCAGTTTTAAGCAAATAATGAATAATTATCAAAAAGGTGAGAGTGAAGCTCTAATTGTAATTAATGATGCTCTAAAATATTTTGGCCGGGCAATTTCTGACCTGGTAAATATTTTAAATCCAGAAGCAGTAATAATTGGTGGTCTTTTCGCTGACTATCAGGAATTACTAATTGATCCCTTATATCAGATTGTAGCAGAAGAATCCTTGAGCCAGGCAGTAAAGGATTTAAAAATAATCACAGCCTATTATCAGGATTTTGCCGGAGCTGCAGGAGCAGCAGAAAAAGTTTTAAATAATTTTTTTGAATTAAAACTCTAAGTTTATTCTAAAATTTAAGGAGGACGAATAATGAATATTTTAGTAACAGGTGGAGCAGGTTATATCGGCAGTCATGTTTTAAAAGCACTCTTAAAAGAAGGACACGAAGTAGTAACCTTTGATAATTTACAGAAAGGACACCGGGAGGCAGTAACCGGCGGTAAATTTATAGAAGGAGATCTATCAGATCAGAAACTTTTAGAACAGGTGATGCAGGAAAATAAGATTGAAGGAGTAATCCATCTGGCGGCAGACAGCCTGGTTGGGGAGTCAATGGAAAACCCGGCCAAGTATTATCGCAATAATTTTGCCAATGGAATTAATCTTTTAGAAGCGATGGTCAAAAATGATGTAAATAATATTGTTTTTTCTTCGACTGCTGCAGTTTATGGTGAGCCTGATCAGATACCGATTAAGGAAGATAATCAGACTGAGCCCACAAATACCTATGGTGAAAGCAAGCTCTTTTTCGAAAAAGCCTTAAAGCGTTATGATGATATTCACGGAATCAATTTTGTTTCTCTCCGCTATTTTAATGCAGCCGGAGCCGATCCTGAAGGTGAAATTGGAGAGGCTCATGATCCGGAAACTCACTTAATTCCGATTGTACTGCAGACAGCGTTAGGAATTAGAGATAAAATCTATATCTTTGGAGATGACTATCCAACCCGAGATGGCAGCTGTATTAGAGATTATATCCATGTTAATGACCTGGCAGCAGCCCATGTGCTGGCAGTTGAGGCGCTGGCTGATGGTAAAGATAGTTCAATCTATAATCTGGGTAATGGAGAAGGATATTCTGTTAAAGAAGTTATTGATACAGTAAAGGAAGTGACCGGACGTGATTTTGAAGTTGAGATTTCCGATCGAAGAGCTGGAGATCCGGCAGTTTTAATTGCTAGTTCTGATAAAATTCAAAAAGAATTGAACTGGCAGCCGGAGTATCCGGAATTAGAAAAAATAATTTCTACCGCCTGGCAGTGGCATAAATCAGGTGACTTTGAAGAATAATTGGAGATCTAAATAGAGCAGCGGACTTCTAATCCGTAGGCTTATTAAAAGAATAATTTAAAAGCAAAAAATAAACTATAACAAAATTTAAAAAGAGGTGGAAAAATGAATAAACAGGAGTTGTGGGATAAGTTTGGAAAGACCTTTAGAGATTATGATTTAGAAAGTGGAGCCTATAAGGCCCCGGGAAGAGTTAATTTAATTGGTGAGCACACAGACTACAATGATGGTTTTGTAATGCCGATGGCAATTGAAAAAGAGATTACAATGCTGGCCCAGCTGCGTCCGGATAAAAAAATCAAATTTTATTCACTTGATTATGACCAGCTGGTGGAGTATGACCTGGAAAACCTAGAATATGATGAAGAAAATGTCTGGGCCAACTACCTGCTCGGAGTTATCGATGAAATTCAAAAGCTGGGAGAAAGTCTGCAGGGCTTTAACCTGATGTTTACCGGTAATGTGCCCCAGGGTTCAGGTTTGAGTTCATCGGCAGCACTAGAGGTAGTTACCGCACTGGCAGTTACCGATCTGCATAAAATTAAAATTGATGGAGTAGAGATGGCCTTACTTGCTCAGCGGGCAGAAAATAATTTTGTCGGAGTTCAGTGTGGAATTATGGATCAGTATATTTCCCGTTTGGGCCAAAAAGATCATGCACTTTTAATTGACTGCCGCACAAATGATTATGAACTGGTACCATTTAAAAATGAAAATTACCAGATAGTAATCTGCAACTCTAAAGTAGAAAGAGGGCTTGTTGATTCTGAGTATAATCAGCGTCGCAGTGAATGCAATCAGGCAGTAGAATTCTTTGCCGAAAAAGAAGATGGAAATATAACAGCCTTAAGAGATGTTGAGCTAGAAACTGTAATCAAATATAAAGATCAGCTGGCTGAAAATGTCTATAAAAGAGCACACCATGTGGTCAGCGAAAACGAAAGAGTTCTGGCCAGCAAAAAAGCTCTAGCAGCTGATGATATGCAGAAATTTGGTGACTTAATGTATGCTTCTCATAAGAGCTTAAGTGAAGATTATGAGGTCAGCTGTAAGGAATTAGATATTTTAGTTAACTTAGCTGCTGAAGAAGGAGTAGAAGGAGCGCGAATGACCGGAGCTGGTTTTGGAGGCTGTACAGTTAATTTAGTCAAAAAAGCTAAGGTAGATGATTTTGTAAAGAATATTAAGGAGAAATATAAAGCAGAAACAGGTATTGAGGCTGAAGTTTATGTCAGCAATCCTGGTGATGGAGCGAGAAAGTTATAAATTAGATAAAGGAAGTTAGATATGCAAAAATACGATTTATTTAATGGAAAAGTGGATAGTTTACTCCACGGTGCAGACTATAATCCTGATCAGTGGCTGCACCGGCCGGATATTTTAAAAAAAGATATTGTATTGATGAAAAAAGCAAATACTAATGTGATGAGTGTAGGAATTTTTTCCTGGGCAGCCTTAGAACCTGAGGAAGGAAAATACAACTTTGAATGGCTGGATCAAATAATTGATAAACTATATGAAAACGGAATCAATGTTATTTTAGCAACCCCAAGTGGAGCCAGACCTGACTGGCTGGCAGCCAAATATCCGGAGGTTTTGAGAGTAAATGCTGATCGCAGCAAGAATTTGTTTGGAGAAAGGCACAATCACTGCTATACTTCACCTGTTTACAGAGAAAAAATTGCTGAGTTAAATAAAAAACTGGCCCAAAGATATGGTAAGCACCCGGGAGTAATTATGTGGCATGTTTCAAATGAATATGGTGGTGAATGTCACTGTGATCTCTGTCAGGCTGATTTTCGCAGCTGGCTTAAAGATAAATATGGTGACCTGGAGTCTTTAAATCAGGCCTGGTGGTCAAATTTCTGGAGCCATACTTATACAGAGTGGAAAAATATTGAATCACCAGCACCACAGGGAATGCAGTCCAATCACGGTCTGGCTCTGGACTGGAAAAGATTTGTAACCGAGCAGACCATTGATTTTTATAAAAATGAGGTTGAATCCTTAAGAGAAATAACACCTGAAATTCCGATCACTACAAATTTCATGTACAGATATGAGGGTCTTAATTATAATAAATTTGCTGAGGAAGTTGATGTTATTTCCTGGGATTCCTATCCAAGCTGGCACAGTGATCACGAAAGTGACAGCCACAGAGCTGCGGATGTGGCTTTTATGCATGACTATTTTAGATCTCTCAAAAACGGAAAGCCATTTTTATTAATGGAGAGTACTCCCAGTAAAACTAACTGGCAGCCTGTTGCCAAACTCAAAAGACCGGGAATGCATAAACTTTCTTCACTGCAGGCAGTAGCCCACGGCTCAGATTCAGTGCAGTATTTTCAGTGGCGTAAAAGCAGAGGTGGTTTTGAAAAATTCCACGGAGCTGTGGTCGACCATGTCGGTCATTCCAAGACCAGAGTTTTTAGGGATGTTCAGGATCTGGGAGCAGATTTAAAGAAATTAGATCAGATTAGAGGAACTTCGGTTGAGGCAGAAGTTGCAGTGATCTTTGACACGGAAAACCGCTGGGCGATTAATGAAGCCTCAGGTCCCAGGCAGGATAAGAAAAATTATGTTGAGGCCTGTGTAAAACACTATCAGCCATTCTGGAAAAAAGGAATTTCCGTTGATGTAATTGACCAGACAAAAGATTTTTCAAAATACAAATTAATTGTTGCTCCAATGTTATATATGCTGAAAGAAGGAACCGCTGAGCGTTTAAAAGAATTTGTTAAAAACGGGGGCAGAGTTGTCAGTACTTACTGGTCCGGAATTGTTAACGAAACTGATCTCTGTTTTGAAGGTGGATTTCCCGGTCAGCTAAAAGAATTATTTGGAATCTGGTCAGAAGAGCTGGATGTTCTCTATGACGGTGACAGTAATGAAGTTCAATTTAAAAAAGAAAATCAGCTGAATTTAGAAGGAAAATATCAGGCTGAGATTTTCTGTGATTTAATTCATCCGCAGGGAGCAGAGATACTGGCTGAATATAAGAGTGACTTCTATGCCGGCAGAGCTGCTTTGACCGTAAATAATTATGGCCGGGGAAAAGCATACTATGTTGCCTCCAGAAATGAAGAAGAATTTGTGGATGAATTTTATTATAAATTAATTGATGATCTTGAACTGAATAGGGTCTTAAATATTGAACTTCCTTCAGGAGTAACAGCTCAAAAAAGAAGTGATGGTCAAAATAGCTATATTTTTCTAATGAATTTTAGTGATCAAAAACATAAGCTTGATTTAAAGGATAATTATCAAAGTCTGATTAGTGGTAAAAAGTTAAGTGAGATAGGTTTAGCAGCTTATGGTGTGGATATTTTAATTAAAGCATAATAGTTAAGTAATAAATAATCATTTTAACAATTAAATAATATCTGGATTTAATTCCTAAAAGGGGCAGCAGTTTAAAC
>QBLP01000128.1 GCA_003070825.1 Halanaerobium sp.
CCAGTTGGTGCCAGAACAGTAAATGCAGTAAAACGCAGAACCAGAGCTGGAGCTGGAAGATGTCAGGGAGGATTCTGTGGACCAAGGGTAGTAGATATTATAGCTCAGGAGCTTGGAATTGATCCGACTGAAGTTAAACAGGAGGAAGGGAATTCTCAAATTTTAGAATATAAAATTAAAGAATTACTGGGAAGTAAGGTGATGGATAATGCGTAAAGTGAAAAAAGATTTAGTAGTTATTGGTGGCGGTCCAGCTGGACTGGCAGCAGCTAAAACTGCTTATGATGATGGAATTAAAGATGTAATGATCCTCGAAAGAGACTTTGAACTTGGTGGAATTTTACCACAGTGTATTCATAATGGATTTGGTCTGCATCATTTTAAAGAAGAGCTTACCGGCCCCGAATATGCACAGCGTTTTATCAATGATGTTGAAGAAAGAGATATTGAAGTAAAATTGGATACCATGGTTTTAGATGTTACAAAAGAGAGAAAAGTTTATGCAATGAATAAAAAAGAAGGTTTTCTGGAAATAGAGGCTAAAGCAGTTGTCTTAGCAATGGGCTGTCGGGAAAGAACTTCTGGTGCTATTGGAATTCCAGGCACAAGACCGGCTGGAGTATTAACTGCTGGAACAGCTCAGCGTTATACAAATATTGAAGGATTTGTTCCGGGAAAAGAGGTAGTAATTCTCGGCTCAGGGGATATTGGATTAATTATGGCCCGAAGGATGAAATTAGAGGGTGCTGATGTGAAAGCAGTCTGTGAACTACTTCCTTATACTGGTGGATTGACCAGAAACGTTGTTCAGTGTCTGGAAGACTATGATATCCCACTGATGCTTAATCATACAGTAACTGCAATTAAAGGTGAAGGAAGATTAGAAGCTGTTGAAATTTCTGAGGTAGATGAAAATCTTAAACCTATTCCAGAAACTGCTAAAACAATTAAAGCAGATACTCTACTTTTATCTGTTGGTTTGATTCCTGAAAATGAACTTTCCAAAAAGGCTGATGTAGTTCTTGATGATCGGACAGGTGGCCCAATTGTAAACGAAGGTCGAGAAACAAATATCGAAGGAATTTTTGCCTGTGGTAATGTACTTCATGTTCATGATTTAGTTGACTGGGTTACCGAAGAGTCTCAGATTGCAGGAAAACATGCAGCTAAATATATCAAAGATAATTATGAAAAAACCGGAAGGTGTGCAGAAGTAAAAGCAGGTAAAAA
This sequence comes from Halanaerobium sp., assembly GCA_003070825.1. Lineage (GTDB taxonomy): Bacteria > Bacillota > Halanaerobiia > Halanaerobiales > Halanaerobiaceae > Halanaerobium. The sequence continues at coordinate 1,231 of QBLP01000128.1, forward strand.
TGTAAGTTATGTTATTCCACAAAAAATTGAACTTGAGGCTGGAGATCGCAAACGCATTCCCTTATATATGAGAGTGTCAACTCCTTTAACAGCTGTTGATATAAATCTTTATGCAGACGGTGAGAAGTTATATTCTTTCTCTGAACCCTTTGCAAAGCCTGGAGAAATGATCAGTGTACCACTTGCGCAAAAAACTCTTGATGATTTAGGTAATTTAGATGAAATAAAGGTTGATATTATCGAAAAGGAGGGAAATTAAATGATTGAAACAAAAACCCTCACCTGTGTAGCCTGTCCTAAAGGCTGTGAAGTAACAGTTGAGTACGAAGGTAATGAGATAATTGAAATTAAAGGAAATGCCTGTCCTCAGGGACAGAGCTATGCTGAAGAAGAAATAGTAGCGCCAACCAGGATTTTACCAACCACAATTAAAGTTAAAAATGGAGCCTTAGCTCTCTGTCCTGTAAAAACCACAAAACAGATTCCACTAGAAAATATGTTTGAGGCAATGGAGATTATAGGAAATAAGGTAATTGAGGCCCCAATAAGTATGGGGGATGTTTTTATAGAAAATATTTTAGATACGGGAGCCGATATTGTAGCAACTAGAGATATGCCAGCAGAAATTAAATAAGAGTATTTTTATTGATACCAGAAGGTTTTCATTTAATCTTCTGGTATTTTCCTATTATTTTATTAATTAATCTCTATAAATAAGCAGGATTTTAGCTTTTTAAATCAAATTATATTATAGAGGGTTCAAATTAATAAACAAATATAAATAATAGGGGATGTTGCTTGTGCTCAAAAATATGGATTTAAAATGGAAGATAAGCATTATTTTAACAATAATTGTAATAGCGGTTATGTCTGCAGTTTCATTTTTTACTTATAGTTATACTCAGACTATAATGTCAAATCAGATTGACCAGAGAATTGATTTAATCAGGCAGAATCAGAGAGAAGAAATACTAAGTAACTTAAACCGACTCAAAGAACGAACTGATTATTTTGCCAGTTTTGAGGATGTCTACAATCTGGTTAATATGAGTAATTATTATGTTGAGGACGGAGAATTAATTGATCTAGCTGGTGGTGGCTGGTTGAGTACTTTTACAAATAGAGCTAATTTGCTGAAGGATAATAATCGAATGTTTGATGAAACTCAATTTTCCTATGTTACAACAGCAGATGGTATAGTTTTAGTTGATTCAAGGATAGAAGGGGAAAATAATATTTATGATTATGCTGGAAAAGCAATGCCGGAAGATCAGTTTAAGAATATCTCCAGTGAAGAAGTACATATTATAAATGGGGAACCTCATGTATTATTTGGATCTGAGATTAAAAAAGAAACAGCTGAAGGAGAAGAAGTAATAGGTTATTATGTAATGGCCACAAATCTTGAAGTTTTTTACAGTGAGACTCTGGAATCACTGGAGAATGTTTCTGCTTTCAGCCTTGTAAATAATAATGGGTATATTTTGAGTAGTTTTGATAAATCACTAATGGGATCAAAGATTGAAGATCAGTGGTTTACAGAACAGATTAACAGTCAGCAGGAATCTGCAGTTAGAGTAGGTGATAGTAGAACACAGTATTTTGATCAGATTAGTGAAAAATATGGTATTTATATGGCGATTGATGTGCCTCAGGAAGTAATTAATGGTCCAGTTAATAATATTAGAAATATAATATTAATTATTGCTCTTATTGGAGTAGTTATTTTATTTGTAGCAAATTATTTACTATTAAACTGGCAGTTAAGACCTCTAAAAACTTTAATTGAGGCCTTTAATAAGCTGGCTTCAGGTAATTTAAATAATGAAGTGTTGTTAAATGAGAGTACTGATAAGGATGATGAGATAGGGAAGTTGAGTAAAGCTTTTAATAATATGGTTCAAGAGTTCAAAAAAGTTATTCTAAATATAAATCAGGCATCAGATGAGGTAGAAGAATCTTCAAGTTATCTAAAAGAAGTTTCAACAGAAGTTGGAGATGTTTCAACTCAGGTCGCTCAATCAATTAATGATGTTGCTTCTGGTGCAGATGATCAGGCGGCAAGTGTTGATAATATTAATCAACAGATTAAAACTCTGGCAGCTGATATTGATAAATTAAAAGAGTCAAATCAGGAAGTGGAATCACTTGCTGAAGAGATGGAAACAGCTGCTGCAGGTGGAAAGACAGAAATGGATAGAGTCAGCAGTCAGATGGCAAAGATTAGAAATGCTATTCAGGAAGTCGCTTCTGGAATCTCAAATTTAGAAACTATATCCAATGAAATAGATGAGATTTTAAATATTATAAATAACATTGCTGAGCAGACGAATTTACTTGCTTTAAATGCTGCAATCGAGGCGGCAAGAGCTGGAGAAGCAGGGCGAGGGTTTTCTGTAGTAGCTGATGAGATCAGAGAACTGGCGGAAGAATCAGTTAATTCAGCTGGAGAAATCAGGAAACTTGTAGAAGATGTAAAAGTGGAAACTCAAACTGCAAGCTCTAGGATGGATGATGGGCTTGAAGAAATTAAGAATGGAGAAAATGTTGTCAGCAGTGCTGAAGATTCTTTTGCTGACATAGAAAATAAAATTAAAAATGCTTCTACAGGTATAGAGTCTTCAATTAAAATAGTAGCAGACGTGGATAGCTATACTGAAAAAATTGTGCGGGAAGTCGGAGAAATTGCAAGTATTTCTGAGGAAACTTCTGCTAATACTGAAGAGGTAGCAGCAGCCAGTCAGGAACAAAATGCTTCAATTGAGGAAATCACTTCACTCGCGGACTCTTTAGCTGATATGGCATCAAATTTAAATCAACTGGTAAATCGATTTGATTTAAGTTCATAAATTAATTATTAAATGCTCCCGGTCAGCTGACTGGGAGTTTTCTTAAGGGAGGAAAATATTTGAAACATTTAGCTGGTTATTTTACAAAATACCCCATCATTCCGGCTGTACGTAAAATTAAAGATCTGAAGCGGGCAATGGATATTAAGGAGTCAGTTTTAATTTTTTTACTAACTGGTTCAATTTTTGATCTTAAAAAATCAATGAAAATGGCACACTCTAAAGATAAAATTTTAATGGTAAATATTGACCTTGTTAGTGGGATTGCTCACGATAAAGAGGGAATTAAATATCTGGCAGATAATGATTTGTGTGATGGAATAATTTCTACAAAAGGATATTTAATTAAAGAAGCCTCCAAGCATGGTTTAATGACAATCCAAAGAGTTTTTTTACTGGACTCAGCCTCTCTAATTAGTGCGGAAAAATCGCTTAACCCGAGAGCTGTTGATGCGGTTGAAATTTTGCCGGGAATTGCAGCCCCCTATTTTATCGAAAAACAAAAAAATAGTAAATATGAATACCCTGTAATTGCAGGTGGTTTAATCAAGAGTAAAAAAGAGGTTATTGAGTTAAAAGAAAAAGGTGTTTTTGCAGTCTCAACAAGTGATTATCAGTTATGGAATTTCAATTAGGAGGGGTGGTGTAGATGGGTAAAAAATTAATTAATGATCCCGAAAAGGTTGTGCAGGAGATGATTGAAGGGATAGTAATGGCCAGTAATCAGCGCCTGGAAAAACTGGATGGATATAATATTATTGTTAGAAAAGATGCTCCCATAGAAAAAGTTGCTTTGATCAGTGGGGGTGGCAGTGGCCATGAGCCAGCTCATGCAGCCTATGTTGGAGAAGGAATGCTTGATGCTGCTGTTGCTGGAGATGTTTTCACATCTCCTACTCCGGATGCTATTTTTGAGGCAGTGAAGGCAGTTGACAGCGGTAATGGCGTTCTTCTAATTATTAAAAATTACACTGGAGACTTAATGAATTTTGAAATGGCTGCTGAAATGGCTGAAGCAGAGGGAATAGAAGTTGATCAGGTTGTTGTTAATGATGATGTAGCAGTAGAAGACAGTCTTTATACAACAGGAAGGCGTGGGGTGGCTGGAACTGTCTTTGTTCATAAAATTGCTGGCGCAAAATCAGCTCAGGGGGCTGCACTTAAAGAAGTTAAGCGAACTGCAGAAAAGGTTATTAAAAATGTAAGAACAAAGGGAGTTGCTATCAATCCCTGTCAACTTCCAGCTGCAGAAAAAAGTACTTTTAGTCTGGCTGAAGATGAGATGGAAATGGGGATTGGGATCCATGGTGAACCCGGGACTGAAAAAATGAAAATAAAGAAAGTGGATCAGATTGTTGACTCTTTACTGGAAGATATTCTAATTGATTTAAAAGTGAAATCAGATGACAGAGTCGCCCTAATGGTAAATGGTATGGGGGGAACTCCACTAATGGAGCTTTACATCGCAAATAGAAGAGCAAATCAATTTTTAGAGAGTAAAGGGGTAGAAATTTACAAAAACTATGTGGGAGAATTTATGACTTCGCTTGAGATGGAAGGTCTTTCCTTAACAATTTTAAAATTAGACGAGGATTTAAGTTTCGAAAGTAGAAGTGAATTATTTAAATTAACTGCAATGACTCTTATATCTAATGTTGGTGGAGCTTCAGGTCCACTGTATGGCACAGCTTTTTTAAATATTTCTAAGGTTATTTCAGAATATGAACTCAGCCTGGATGATTTAATAGAAGTTTCCGAAGAAGCTATTGCCGGGATTCAAAAAAGAGGTAAGGCAGAAGCAGGAGAAAAAACAATGCTGGATACTATTATTCCCGCAGCAGAATCTCTAAAAAATAGTCGTGCAAATAATCTTGATTTAAATACAGCTTTAAATAATTGTCTTAAGGCAGCAGCAGAAGGAATGGAAAACACAGTTGAAATGCAGGCTACAAAGGGTAGAGCAAGTTATCTTGGAGAAAGAAGTATAGGTCACCAGGATCCTGGAGCTACTTCCGCTTATTTAATGATTAAAACTTTTATAGAAAATTTTTTAAAATAATAATTTGAGGTGTAGACATGGTCAATATTTTAATAATATCCCACAGTTTTAAAATAGCTGAAGGTACTAAAGAACTGGCTGAAGAGATGAAGCAGGCTGATATTGATATTCAGATAGCTGGAGGAACCAGTGGTGGAAAGCTTGGAACTGATGCTGATTTGATTCAGGAAAAATTAGAAAGTATGGATTCAGAGGATGGTATTGTAGTTCTGGCTGATCTTGGGAGTGCGGTAATGAGTTTTAAGATGGTAAAAGAATGGCTGCCAGAACTAAAACAAAAGAAGATCAAGTTGGCTGATGCTCCTCTTGTAGAAGGGGCAGTTTTAGGTGCTGTTGAAGCAAGTTTGGGCAAAACACTGGATGAAGTACTGGCGGCAATCGAAAAAAAATCGATCATAAATAAAAATAATTTGTAAAAAAGGATGAAATTTAGGTAAGATTTATGTTAAAATATATAAATGAGTAGTATTAATAAAAAATTTTGAAAGGATGATCAGATTGGTAGAAGAAAAGAAGGTTATAATCACTAATAAGACCGGTCTGCACGCCCGGCCTGCAGCTCAATTTGTGCAGAAAGCAGGTAAATTTGATTCAAAAATTGAAATAGTTTTTGAAGAAAAAGAGGTTAATGCAAAGAGTATTATGGGTGTAATGAGCCTGGGAGTAGGAAAAGGAAATGAAATTACTGTTAGAGCAGATGGTGCTGATGCCGATAAAGCAGTAAAAGAACTTGTTGATTTCATTGAGGTTGAAATGGCAAAGGAGGACGAATAGTGATTTTATTGGAAGGAATTGCTGCTTCCCCTGGTATTGCTATTGGAAAATCATTACTCAAACTAGAGAAAGAAATTGAAATTGATAAAGAGAATATTGCTGATGAACAGGTAGAGCAGGAAATTGAGAAGTTACATGATGCTCTAACTGAATCAAAAAAACAACTAGAACAGCTGAAAGAAGAAACTGCTGAAAAACTCGGTGAGGAAAAGGCAGAAATCTTTGCTGCTCATCTGATGATTTTAGATGACCCCGAGGTAATTCCTGCATTCGAAAATAAGATCAAAGATAATAAGCTGAATGCAGCTGCAGCGGTAAAAGAAGTTATTGACGAATTTGCGGCAATGTTTGCAGCAATGGATGACGAATACTTGAGAGAACGTGGTTCTGATATCAAAGATGTTGGTATGAGAGTTATTAAAAATTTACTTGGTATTGAAGATATAGCTGATAAAATGGACGACGAAGTTATTATAATTGCTGAGGATCTGACACCTTCTGATACAGCTCAGCTGGATACCGATAAGGTTTTAGCTTTTGTAACTAAGGAAGGTTCTAGAACATCTCACTCAGCTATTATGGCCCGCTCGCTGGGGATTCCTTCAGTTGTAGGAGTTGGCAGTGAGTTAATTGAAAAGGCTGAGAATGGAATGGAAATTATTGTAGATGGAAATAGCGGTAATATTTACTTTAACCCTGATCAATCTACACTGGACGAATATGAAGTTAAATTAGAGGAATATGAAGCTGAACAGGAGAGACTTAAGGCTTTTAAAGATAAAAAAGCAGAAACACAGGATGGTCACCGGGTAGAAGTTGTCGGCAACATGGGTAATCTAAAAGATGTAGATCCTATTCTTGTCAACGGTGGCGAAGGTGTTGGTCTTTTCCGCAGTGAATTCTTATATATGGATCGTGATGAACTTCCAACTGAAGAAGAGCAGTTTAAGGTATATAAAGATGTTGCAGAAAAAATGGGAGATAGACCGGTAGTTATTAGAACTCTTGATGTGGGTGGAGATAAAGAGCTGCCATATTTAGACTTTCCCGAAGAAATGAATCCATTTTTAGGGTATAGAGCCATCAGAGTTTGTCTGGAAAGAGATGACATTTTCAAACCACAGTTGAGAGCTCTCTTAAGAGCTGGTGTTTATGGTAATTTAAAAATCATGTTCCCTATGATCTCTTCTTTAAATGAATTACTTGCTGCTAAGGAAAAAGTTGAAGAAGCGAAAGCAGAACTTAAAGCAGAGGGATTAGAATATAACGAAGACATTGATCTGGGAATGATGATTGAGATTCCAGCAGCTGTTATGATTGCTGATAAATTAGCCAGTGAGGTTGATTTCTTCAGTATCGGAACTAATGATTTAATTCAGTATACTGTTGCTGTAGATAGGATGAATGAGCGGATTGCTGAAATGCATACTCCATATCACCCTGCAGTACTGAGGTTGATTAAAAAGACTATTGAAGCAGCTCATGCAGAAGATATCTGGGTTGGTATGTGTGGAGAAGCAGCTGGAGAAGAATTATTACTTCCGTTTTTACTTGGAGCTGGACTTGATGAGTTCAGTATGAGTGCTGTTTCAATTCTGAAAATAAAAGAGATTTTAACTAAGTGGACTCTTGCAGAGGCAGAGGAAGTAAGCAAAGAGGTACTTAATCTGGGAACAGTTTCTGAAGTAAAAGATTATTTAAATAAGATAAAAAAATAATCAAATGCTGGTAAATTGAATATTAATATTTAAATAACCCGGACGGCTCTTGCTGTCCGGTTTCTTTTAAACTTTTACTGATTTTAAATGATATAGTTAGAGGTGTTTTGATGAGCAAAAAAACAGAAGAATTTAATCAATTTCGTCAAAAAATGAATGACATAATTTTGGATGAAGGTAATTTAGATACAAAAAGATTTTTTAATCTTGACCATAAAGTATATCAGAATGGAAAACTACCTGCTAAAACTAAAGAATTACTTGGACTTGTTTCTTCAATGGTATTAAGGTGTGATGACTGTATCACATACCATATTATAGAATCCTATCAGGCCGGTTGGACGAAGGCAGAAATTTATGAAGCGATGAATGTTGCCCTGATAGTTGGTGGCTCAATTGTTATTCCCCATATGAGGAGGGCAGCTGAACTTTTAGAAGAGCTGGAAAAAAATAATAAGCCTCAAAATGATAATGATGTTTCTGAGAGTGGGGAAGACATGAATTTAGATAATTATCAAGAATTAAAAATCTATACAGATGGAGCCTGTCTTGGTAATCCAGGCCCAGGGGGATATGCAGCAGTTATTTTAAATTCAGATTTAAAAAAATTAAAAACTATCTCCGGAGCAGAAAGAGATTCTACAAATAATCGGATGGAATTAAAGGC
>QBLP01000129.1 GCA_003070825.1 Halanaerobium sp.
GCCCCGCATAGATCATTGCTCTATGCGCTGGGACTTGACGATAATGATATAGATAAACCTTTAATCGGGATTGCCAACTCTGCAAATGATATTATTCCCGGTCATAAACATTTAGATAGAATTAAAGATGCTGTTGAACATGGAATTACAGCAGCCGGAGGAACTGCAATGGCGTTTGGTACCATCGGTGTCTGTGATGGAATAGCGATGGGCCACAGCGGTATGCACTATTCCCTGGCCAGCAGAGAAATTATTGCTGATTCAGTAGAAGCAGTTGTCAACGGCCATCAGCTCGATGGACTGGTTCTAATTCCCAACTGTGATAAAATTGTGCCTGGAATGATGATGGCAGCAGCAAGACTCGATATTCCGGCAATGGTAATCAGTGGTGGACCAATGGAGCACGGCAGCCACTGTGGAGAGGCAATTGACCTGCACAATGTCTTTGAGGCAGTGGGCTCAGTTACTTCCGGTAAGATGGAAGAAGAGGAGCTCGATCAGATTGCACGCTCAGCCTGTCCGGGAGTTGGATCCTGTGCCGGTATGTTTACAGCAAATTCGATGAACTCTCTGGCTGAAGTTTTAGGACTCGCCTTACCGGGTAATGGAACTATTCCGGCAGTCAAGGCTGACCGAATCAGACTGGCTAAAGCAGCAGGAAGAGCGGTAATGAAGCTGGTGGAAAATGATATTCGGCCTTCTGATATTTTAACAGAAGATACATTTGAAAATGCAATAACTGTTGATATGTCTTTAGGCTGCTCAACCAATACAGCTTTACATTTACCTGCAATCGCCCATGAGGCAGGAATTGATTTACCACTGGATAAGTTTAATGAGATTAGTGACCAGGTACCACATATCTGTTCTCTAACTCCAGCCGGTAAAAACCACATGGAGAACTTGAATTCAGCCGGTGGTATCCATGCAGTGATCAATGAGCTGGTAAAAGGTGATCTGATTAATCTAGATACGGTTACAGTAACCGGACAGTCTTTAAGAGAAAATTTAAAAGCAATTAACTTTGTCGACCACGAGATTATTCGTTCTTTAGATAATCCCTACCATGATCGGGGAGGACTCGCCATTTTAAAAGGTAATCTGGCTCCAGAAGGCTCAGTTGTAAAAAGAGCAGCTGTTGCAGAAAATATGATGTCCCACCGCGGACCGGCCAGAATCTATAATAGTGAAGAAGAAAGTATTGCAGCTATTAATAATGGTGAAATTAATCCTGGTGATGTGGTAGTTATTAAAAATGAAGGACCTAAAGGTGGTCCGGGTATGAGGGAAATGCTTTCTCCAACTTCTGCCCTGGCTGGAATGGGTCTTGATGACAGTGTGGCTTTAATTACCGATGGACGTTTTTCAGGTGCCACCAGAGGAGCAGCAATTGGCCATGTATCCCCTGAGGCAGCTGCAGGTGGACCAATAGCAGCTTTAAAAGAAGGAGATATAATCCACATTGATATGGACAAGTTCATTCTGGAAGTAGAGTTGTCAGAAGAAGAGTTATCAGCCAGAATGGATAAAGTAGAACCTTTTGTACCTGAAGTCAGCGGTTATTTAAAGCGTTATGCAAAATTAGTCGGTTCAGCTTCTAAGGGAGCAGTACTTGACTAAAAGTAATAATTGCTCTAAATTGTAATAAATTAAAGATATTTTGCAAAAATGATTGATAAAAGCATTAGAATTTAGTATAGTAAAAATATAAATAGAATATTAAATGAAGTTATAAGAATAGCAAGTAGTAGAGAAGGGTTGGCTTCATTTAAGAATTTTATTAATTGAGATTAAAACTGCAGTTTTTTCAGCTTTTGACTGGATGAACTTCAGCTAACTGGAAATTGACTTCTGAGCAGTGCTAAAATAAGAAGTTTATTTAATTTTAAGTCAATTAAACTCAATGATAAGTTCTTAGATAATTTTCTGCCCTGGATAATTGTATTCAGGGCTATTTTTGTATCTATTTATAACTATTCATTTTTCAAAATCACAGCGGAGGTGAATCTATGCCAGAATTAAATGGTGGAGAAATAATTATTGAATCATTAAAGAAAGAAAATGTTGATGTTGTCTTTGGCTATCCCGGAGGAGCTGTAATTAACCTCTATGATGCCCTCTACAATTCAGACTTAAAACATTACCTGGGACGACACGAGCAGGGAGTTGTCCATGCAGCTGATGGTTATGCCCGCTCAAGCGGCAAAGTGGGAGTCTGTATTGCTACTTCTGGACCGGGAGGAACAAATCTGGTTACAGGACTTGCTAATGCTCAGATGGACTCTATTCCTCTGGTAGCATTTACAGGACAGGTTTCCAGTTCATTAATTGGAAAGGATGCTTTTCAGGAAGCTGATATTACAGGTATTTCCTTACCGATTACCAAACATAACTTTTTAGTAACAGATATTAAGGACCTGGCAAGAACAATTAAAGAGGCTTTCTATATTGCCCGCACAGGCAGACCGGGACCGGTACTTATTGACCTGGCCAAAGATGTAACTCAGGCAGTTACCGAGTTTGACTACCCTGACCGAGTTGATCTTCCCGGCTATAGACCTACTTTTGAAGGTCACAAACTGCAGATCAATAAGGCGGCTAAGGCAATCAATGAGGCCGAGCGCCCCCTCTTATATGTAGGTGGAGGAGCAGTTATCTCAGGCGCAGAAAAAGAACTGCGGCAAATGGTAGATAAGGCTAAAATTCCGGTAACTACAACCTTAATGGCACTCGGAATCTATCCAGAGGATCAGCCCCTGGCTCTCGAAATGCTGGGGATGCATGGTACCCAGTATGCCAATAAGGCAACCATAGAGACAGATCTTTTAATTGCAGTTGGAGCCCGTTTTGATGACCGGGTAACCGGGAAGCTGGATGAATTTGCTGCTCAGGCAGATATAATTCAGATTGATATTGATCCGGCTGAAATAGGTAAAAACCTGGATGTTGAAATTCCAATAGTGGGGGATGTAAAGACTGTACTCAGAGAACTGATTCCCTATATTGAAGAAAAAGAAAACGGCCCCTGGCAGGAGCGGATTAAGGAGCTTAAAGAGAAATTTCCGCTTAAATACGAAGATGACGGCTCAGAGACAATCAAACCCCAGTACATTATGGAAGAAATTGATAAATACACTGGTAGTGAGGCTACAATTGTCACTGAAGTTGGTCAGCATCAGATGTGGGCAGCTCAGTTCCACAAATATAAAAAACCGCGCCAGTTTATCACTTCAGGAGGCTTAGGAACAATGGGTTATGGACTGCCGGCGGCAATTGGAGCTCAGATCGGTCAGCCCAAAGATAAGGTTGTGCTGATTGCAGGTGATGGCAGTATTCAGATGAATATTCAGGAGCTCGGTACGGCTCAGGCCTATAATATTCCAATTAAGATAATTATCTTTAATAATAAGTATCTGGGAATGGTCAGACAGTGGCAGGAAATCTTCTTTGAAAAGAGATATTCTTCAACTAAGATTCCAGCCCCTAATTTTGTCAAAATGGGAGAAGCTTATGGAATCTGGTCTAAATCTGTTGACAAAAAATCTGAACTTGACAGTGCCCTAAAGGAAGCTATGGAGCATGATGGACCGGCTATCTTAGATGTACACATTCCGGAAGAAGAAAATGTCTATCCAATGGTACCAGCAGGTGCCGGCTTAAAAGATATGATAGGAGGATAATTTATGACACATATTTTATCAGTTTCCGTACTTAATAAGCCCGGTGTTTTAACCAGAATTGCCGGACTCTTTAGTCGGCGGAATTTCAATATTGAGAGTTTAAATGTTGGTAAAACTGAAAACCCGGAGATTTCCCGGATGACAATTGTAGTTCAGGGTGATGAGAAGGTCCTAGAGCAGGTTACCAAACAGCTGCATAAGTTGATTAATGTTTTAAAGATTACTGAGCTTGATAAGAATTCAATTGTGGAAAGAGACTTAATTTTAATCAGAGTTAAGTGTACTCGCAAGCAGCGGTCGGAGATTATTCAGATTGCTGACACATTTAGAGCCCAGATTGTTGATGTCGCACCTGACAGCCTGATGATTGAGGCCACAGGTACAGAAGATAAGCTGGAAGCTCTAACAGAACTATTGAGGGATTTCGGTATAGCAGAATTTGTAAGGACAGGAACAGTGGCCTTAAGCAGAGGCCAGGCAGCTAAGTAAGTTCCTGTTAATTTTATTATCAATTTAATTAAAAATATAAGAACATAAAAGGAGAAGATAAGAATGGAAATATATTACGATAAAGATGCAGATTTAAAGTACTTAGAGGATAAGGTAGTAGCAGTTATAGGTTATGGTAGTCAGGGACATGCCCAGGCTCAGAACTTAAAGGACAGTGGAGTTAATGTAGTAGTTGGCTTAAGAAAAGAGAGCTCAAGCTGGCCGGTAGCAGAAGAGGATGGCTTTGAAGTACTGACAACTGCAGAAGCAGCAGCTAAGGCAGATGTAATTCAGATTTTAATTCCAGATATCAAACAGGCTTCAGTCTATAAAAATGATATTGAGCCCAATCTGGAAGAAGGTAATGCTTTAGTCTTTTCCCACGGTTTAAATATTCACTATGATCAGATTGTACCCCAGAAAAATGTTGATGTCTTTATGGTTGCACCCAAGTCACCGGGTCATTTAGTGCGCAGATTATATGAAGACGGTAAGGGTGTTCCCGGCTTACTGGCTGTATACCAGGATTACACAGGTAAGGCTTATGATTTAGGATTAGCTTATGCTAAGGGAATTGGCTGTACCCACGCTGGAGTTATCGAAACAACCTTTAAAGAAGAAACAGAAACTGATCTCTTTGGTGAGCAGGCAGTTTTATGTGGGGGAACAACAGCCCTCGTTAAAGCAGGTTTTGAAACCTTAGTTGAAGCAGGTTACCAGCCGGAAATTGCCTACTTTGAAGTTTTAAATGAGCTTAAATTAATCGTTGATCTGATGTTTGAAGGCGGAATTTCTACCATGCGTGATTCTATTTCGGATACAGCTCAGTATGGAGATTTAGTTTCCGGACCGAGGGTAATCGACGAGCATGTTAAAGAAAATATGCAGGCTGTTTTAGAAGATATTCAGACCGGTAAATTCACCAGAGAGTGGATTTTAGAAAACCAGGCAAACCGCCCTGTATTTAATTCTCTAACCGAAAAAGACGAAAATTCTCAGATAGAAGCAGTAGGACGCAAATTAAGAAAGATGATGTCCTGGATTGATTAATTATCGAGGACAGACTAAAGGTGGTGAAATAAAATGGCAAGCGTTAAAATATTTGATACAACACTAAGAGACGGTGAGCAGTCTCCAGGGGTCACTTTAATCCCGGAGGAAAAGCTGGCAATTGCCAAACAGCTGGCCAAGATGAAGGTTAATGTAATTGAAGCCGGCTTCCCTATTTCTTCAGATGGTGACTTTAATGCAGTTAAAATGGTTGCCGAAAATGTAAGGGGAGTTGAAGTTGCAGCTCTGGCCAGATGTAGGAAGAGTGATATCGACCGCGCCTGGGAGGCTGTAAAGGATGCAGAAAATCCGAGGATCCATATTTTTATCGCATCTTCACCAATTCACTTAGAATATAAACTGCAGATGTCAGAAGACGAAGTTTTAAATAATGCAGTTGAGGCTGTTAAATATGCAGCTCAGTATACAGATAACATTGAGGGTAATCAACATTCCGGATACAGTAGGTTATGCTGTCCCTTCAGAATTCGGGCAGCTGATCAAAGATATCAGGGAAAAGACTCCCAATATCGAGCAGGCAGAAATCAGTGTTCACTGCCACAATGATCTGGGACTGGCAGTAGCCAATTCCCTGGCAGCTATCGAAAATGGGGCAACCCAGGTTGAGGTCTCAGTCAATGGGATTGGTGAGCGGGCAGGAAATGCAGCCTTAGAAGAAATTGTAATGGCTTTATATACCAGACAGGATTATTATGACCTGGATGTAACTCAGGATACAACCCAGATTGCCAGACTTTCT
>QBLP01000130.1 GCA_003070825.1 Halanaerobium sp.
TTTTATTGATATTTATAAGATGATTGGCTTTATGAACTTTTCTAACTATATCAAAAAATTACTGCAGTATATAAAAGACTTTGAAAAGATTAGAGACCAAATTTATTATATTAATGAAAGTAAATATGGGCTTATTTTAAAAAAAGAAGCAGATTTATCAATCTTTCTTAGTCAATTTGTAGAATACATGGATCATGCTGTTGAGTTTAATCAGATTTCTATTTTTAATGATATCAGTCTGGGGATTACAGCTTATCCTGAACAGAGTCAGATAGCAGATGAGCTTATTGATCAGGCCTTTATATCTCTGGAAAAAGCAGCTACCAAAAAACTTCAGTACTGTGGCAGTATCAGGAGCAGGACAGCAGCTTTAAAGAGAGTAATATTGGATTATTAGCTGATATTAATAAATCAATCTTAAATGATGATTTTGAACTTTATTATCAGCCAAAGGTAAATCTGCTTGACAAAAGTGTAGAAACATTTGAGGCCCTAATCAGATGGAATCATCCAGAGAGAGGCTTTATCTCACCTGCTGAATTTATTCCTCTAGTTGAGCAGAGCAGTCTGATTGAACCACTGACTGAATGGGTGGTCAAAAGGGCTTTAAATGACATTAATAAGTTTAACCAGAAAAATGAAGATGAAAAATATTCAATTGCAGTCAATATTTCTGCCCGAAATCTGCAGCATCCAAACTTTGCAGAAAGCTTAATTCAAAATTTGGAGTTTTTTAATATCAATCCAGAAAGATTAAGCCTTGAAATAACAGAGACAGATTTGATTTTAGAAATTAAAGAAAATATCAAAAAGCTAAAAAAGCTTAAGGCAAAGGGAATCAAGATTTATCTTGATGATTTTGGCAAGGGTTATTCATCTTTAAAATACCTAAAAGAACTGCCGGTGGATTATTTGAAAATAGACCGGTATTTTATTAAAAACATTGGTCTGGAAAAATCTACAGAAAATATTATTCATTCAATTATAAATATGGCCCACGCTCTTAATTTAAAAGTAGTTGCAGAGGGAGTAGAAAAAAAGGAGCAGCTTGAATTTTTGCAGGAACTGGACTGTGATTATGCTCAGGGTTATTATTTTGCCAGACCGGATACTAAAGAAAATATTATAAAAAAGCTGGCAGAAGAAGATAAATATATTTTAAACAGTATTGATAATTAATTTATTTTGAAAGGAGAACTAAAGCAGGATGAACTTTGTTAGAGCAGAAATCGAAGAAATACCGGAGATCATGAAGATTATTAAAGCTGCCCAGAAATATTTAAAAGAACAGGGGATAGACCAGTGGCAGAATAATTATCCCAATCCGGAGACTTTAAAAAAGGATATTGAAGCTGGAAATTCCTATATAATTAAAAAAGAAGGAAAAATAATTGCTGTCGCAGCAGTTATCTTTGGTGAAGATCCAACCTATAATTTAATTGAGGAGGGAAGCTGGCTGGCAGATGGTTTATATGGAGTAATCCACCGGGCAGCAGTAGCACCTGAGTATAAAGGCCAGGGAATTATTTCAATTATCTACAGAAAAACATTCAAAATGGGAGCTAATCTTGGAGCAGACAGCATCCGGATCGATACTCACCAGGATAATCTTGCCATGCGGCGGGCGATTGAAAAAGCAGGTTTTAACTACTGCGGCATTATTTATACTAAAGATGGAAGTCCAAGACTGGCCTACGAAAAATTAATTCAAGAAGGGAGCAATTAATGAAAGATCTGAAGTATTTAGAGCTTTTAGCAGAACAGTTTCCTAATATACCTGCAGTTAGCACAGAAATTATTAACCTCAAAGCGATTTTAAATCTACCTAAAAGTACAGAACATTTTTTAACCGATTTACACGGAGAAGCTGAGGCATTTAAGTATATGTTAAAAACCGCCTCCGGAGTAATTGAGTATAAGATAGATCAGATATTTTCAGATAAGCTGACTGATACCGAAAAAAGAGAGCTGGCAACTCTAATTTTTTATCCAAAATCAAAGATGAAGGAGCTGCACGAAAGGGGAGGTATTCCTCCAGAATGGTACAAGGAAGCCCTGGATTATATGGTCAGAATTTCGCAGGAAGTTTCCTCAATTTATACCCGCTCCAAGGTGAGGAAGGCTTTACCGGAAAAGTTTGCCTATATTATTGAAGAGCTGCTGCACATTAAAGAAGGAGATCCAAATAAAAAGGATTATAAGGATCAGATTTTAACCACGATTATTGAAATAGAGCAGGCTGAGAATTTTATTATTTCACTTTCCGAGCTGATTCAATCTTTTGCAGTGGATAAGCTGCATATAATTGGAGATATTTTTGATCGGGGACCGGCACCGGATGTAATCATGAATGTACTTAAAAACCATCATAATGTTGATATCCAGTGGGGTAACCACGATATTCTCTGGATGGGAGCAGCTCTCGGTCAGAAAGCTTTAATTGCTACTGCCTTAAGAATTGCTCTCCGCTACGGTAACCTTGAGTTTTTAGAAGAGGGTTATGGAATTAATATGAGGCCCCTGGCCAGGTTCGCCATGAACCACTATCAGGAGCCTGATTCTGAAATTTTTGAACCAAAGTTAATCGAAAGAGAGCTTGATCAGGATGAAATAAAGATAATGACCCAGATGCATAAGGCAATTGCTGTGATTCAGTTTAAGCTGGAGGGGCAGCTGATCAAAAAGCGGCCGGAGTTTAAAATGAATGAGGCACTCTACCTGGAAAAAATAGATTATGAAAAGGGAACAATTTCTCTGGCGGATGCTGAATATAAATTAACAGACTCCCATTTTCCCACCGTTGATCCTCTGGATCCCTACCGTCTGAGCGGCTGGGAAGAAGAAGTTATTGAACAGCTCAGTTATTCCTTTAAAAATAATGATCGTTTAAAGGAAGATATCCGTTTTCTTTTTAATAACGGCAATATGTACAGAAAATACAACGGCAATTTACTTTTTCACGGCTGTCTGCCGATGACTGAAGCTGGAGATTTTTCGACAATCGAAGTTGAGGGAAAAGAATATAGCGGCAAAAAGTTAATGGATTTTTTTGATGATGTAATCAGGCGCAGTTATTCCAAACCAGACAGTGAAGGCGGCTATAAAGACTGGCTCTGGTATCTCTGGCGGGGAGAGTTATCTCCACTTTTTGGTAAAGAAAAGATGACAACCTTTTTGCGCTATTTTACCGATGAGGACCAGCCTGAGCTCTACCGGGAGAAGAAAAACCCCTACTATCAGGCCCGGGAAAATGAATATGTCTGCAAAAAAATTCTGACTGAATTTGGTCTTGATCCGGAAAGCGGCCACATTATTAATGGTCACACCCCGGTGGCTGAGAAAAAGGGAGAAAGTCCAATTAAGGGCAACGGCAGGCTTTTAGTGATTGATGGAGGTATTTCTGCAGCTTACCACGAAAAAACAGGTATTGCAGGCTATACCCTAACTTACAGCAATACTAAAATGCGTCTGATATCTCACGAACCTTTTATCAGCAAAAAAAATGCCCTGCATAAAGACAGCAGGGACACAATTTCGGCAACTGAAGTTTTAAAATTTGAAAGACCACAGAAAATTGCCGATACAGATATCGGTAAAAAATTGAACGAAGATGTAGAGCACCTAATGCAGCTGCTTACGGCCTATCAGGATGGAATAATTAAAGAAAAATATCCTGGCTAAAATCTTTTCTAATTTAAAAAGCAGCTTATTTTATTTAATATATCAGCTAAAGAATTAAAAATTTAAGAATTCAATTCCTGATAAGTTTCTTCAGCTAAATAAGAGCTTCGAACATGGGGGCCGGAGGAGACGGATTTAAATCCGAGGGCAAGAGCTTTTTCTTTGAGTTCTGCAAACTTCTCCGGTCTGATATATTCTGCCACCTCAATATTTTCATTTGTCGGCTGCAGATACTGGCCCATAGTTAAAATTTCAACTCCAGCCTGCAGTAGATCCTTCCAGACTGCGTTGAGTTCTTCTTCACTTTCTCCAAGTCCGAGCATCATTCCAGATTTTATTAGAATATCGGGATCACTCGCTGCCACTTTATTTAAAACAGCAAGTGACTGCTGATAATCAGCCTGAGGGCGTACCTTTTCGTAAAGTGAGGGTACAGTTTCTACATTGTGATTAAAAATTTCTGGTCTGGCCTTAATAATCTTTTCTAAAGCAGCCTGATCATTATTAAAATCAGGTGTCAGTACTTCCACCGAAACCTCCGGACGCCTTTCTCGAATGGCATTAATAACCCTCACAAACTGTTCTGCTCCACCGTCTTCAAGATCATCACGAGTCACTGAAGTAATGACAGCGTGTTTCAACTTTAATTTCTCGACAGCTTCAGCCACTCTGACTGCTTCCTCAGGTTCAACTGCTTCCGGTCTGTGGTGAGTAACCGAACAGAAGCGGCAGTTGCGGGTACAGTACTGACCTAAGATCATAAAGGTCGCTGTTTTTTTGCTGTAGCACTCTCCAATATTGGGACAGCGGGCACTCTGACAGACTGTATTAAGTTCTAAATTTTTGAGCATATTACGGGTGGCCAGCATCCCTTTCTGCAGGGGATCTTTATTTCTAAGCCATTTTGGTAATCTTTTTCTTTTTGACATTTTATCTTCTCCTTTTTAGCGTTTAAAATTCCAGTTTTGATTTTGATATTTGTTTTTGGCCAGCTCACGGGCCAGTTCAATCTCACTTTCAGTTAAAGAAGCTTTTTCTAAATTTATATTAAATTTTTCTGCCAGGCCTGAGCTCAGAGCCTTAATCAGTTCCTCTTTATCAACTTTAGAGCCCGATCTTTTAAGGTTGGTAGATTTAGCCTTAAAGATGCGGCGGGATTTTTTTCTCATTTCAGCTGAATTGTAGTTTAAAAGTTCAAAAATTTTTTCGCTGGAATCATCCAAAGGCAGGGATCCGTGCTGGAGAATAGTGTTTTCTTTTCTCCGCTGGGCACTTCCAATCAGCTTCTTTTTATTAAGAATAACCTCATACCAGGATGGGGCGTCAAAACAGGCAGCAGAATGACCGCGCGGAGCCTTTTTGCCTCTCTCAACCGCTTTCAGCTCTGCCGCAATCCCCAGCTGATTTAAGCCGGCAACAAGTCCACTGCTGATCTGCTGGTAACTTTTTTCTATAGAATCTGCCAGTAAATTATAATCTTCTCTAATTATAATGCTGTAGGTAAGTTCCCGATCATGTAAAATTGCCCGACCACCAGTTAAACGCCGAACAAGATCAATTCCCTCCTGCTGACACTTCTCAAAATCAACCTCTTTTTTAGCCTGCTGAAAATAGCCGAGGGAAAGAGCCGCCGGCTGCCAGCCATAAAAACGCAGAGTAGGAGGAGTATCACCCTGACTGTGAATTTTCATAATGGCTTCATCAACTGCCATATTATAGTAGGCATCATTTTCAGCTTCAATTATTAACCGCCATTTAAGCAAAATTATCCCTCCAGTATAAATCAAAATCTTAAATAATTTCTCTATATAATATATTCTATTTAAAAGATATAGGTCCTTTTTTTATTTTACAAGTCCATGCACCGGGAACTTGTCAGTTTATGTAGATATATCGCGAAAAAGCCTGATTTTTAGCTGTTTTCGCTACAATTCGACAAAAAGCGGGTGGTTCACGGTGCATGTAAATACAT
>QBLP01000131.1 GCA_003070825.1 Halanaerobium sp.
GAGAAATGCTTTCAGTCTGGGATGAACAGCTGGCTGCAGTTGGATCTAAAATCATTTTAAAAAGAATTGAAGTTATTGATAAATTAAAAATTCTGGCTCGACTTTCCCAGCGGAAGATAACTGAGGGAAAAGAAAATTTAGAACTGGAATATGATATTTCTTTAAATAATTTTTCTAAAAAACTGGGAGAAGCAGAATTAAGAGAACTTTTTATAGACAGCCTGATTGCAAAACGTGATCAGGAAATATCTCGAGGTTATACAGTAATTGGACCTCATAGAGATGATTTAATATTAAAGGTTAATGATATGGATCTTCGCAAATATGGATCTCAGGGACAGCAGAGAACTGCTGCTCTATCGTTAAAACTGGCAGAACTGGAATTTATGAAGTCAGAGACCGGAGAATATCCAGTTCTGCTTTTAGATGATGTTTTTTCGGAATTAGATGGTTTAAGAAGAAAAGCATTAATTAATATTATAGCTGATAAAATTCAGACTATAATTACAGCAACAGATGGAGAAAATTTATCCGGAATTAAAAATAACTCCTATAATGTTTATCAGGTTAAAAAGGGGAGAATAAAAAAGAGGGTGAATTAGACATATGTTTTTACATCTTGGTGATGGTTATATGATTCCATCAAAAGAAGTAGTATTAATTGGTGATTTAGAGAGTACGACTTCATCTGAGATAACTGAGGAATTTTTGGAGATTTCTGATGAAGAAGGATTTATTGTTGATTATTCCGGGGGAGATCCCCGTTCTTTTGTGTTAACAGGAGAGACAATTTATCTTTCAATGATCTCATCTAAGACACTTGGAGATAGAGTTGATAAGTTTACAGAAGAAAATGGGGGATATTGATGGATATTAAGGACAGAAGTAATTATGAAGCAGAACATATACAGGTGCTTGAAGGACTGGAAGCAGTACGAAAAAGGCCGGGAATGTATATTGGCTCTACAAGTATAGAAGGACTGCATCATTTAGTTTATGAGGTAGTTGATAATAGTATTGATGAAGCTATGGCCGGCTATTGTACAGAAATCTCAGTTGAAATCAAGCCCGGAAATGTAATTAAAGTTCAAGATGACGGCCGGGGAATTCCAGTTGAAATCCACCCTAAAGTTGATAAACCAGCAGTTGAGGTAGTTATGACAACTCTCCATGCTGGTGGTAAATTTGGTGGAGAAGGATATAAGGTTTCTGGTGGTCTCCATGGAGTTGGGGTTTCTGTTGTAAATGCACTAACTGAGTGGATGGAAGTTGAGATTGCCTGGAAAGACGGTAAGGTTTATAAGCAGAAATACGAAAGAGGTATTCCTCAGCATGAGCTGCAGGTGGTAGGAAGCTGTGATAGTGAGTGTACAGGAACTACAATTGAATTTAAACCGGATCCCTTAATTTTTGAAGAAACAGATTTTGAATTTAGAGTTTTAGCCCAAAGATTAAAAGAGCTGGCTTTTTTAAATAAAGGAACAACAATTAAAATTAGAGATACCCGTCAGGAAGAGGTTGAAGAAGAGGAATTCCACTTTGATGGTGGCCTGGTTTCCTTTGTTGAATATTTATCACAGAGTAAAAAACCAATTCTTTCTGAACCAATTTACATAGAAGATGAAGGTGAAGAGGGTTCAATTGAAGTTGCAATTATGTACCATCAGGGATATAATACTTCACTTTATACCTTTGCCAATAATATTAACACCAAAGAGGGTGGAACTCATTTAAGCGGTTTTAAATCAGCTACTACCCGTACTTTTAATGATTATGCCCGCAGTAAAAATATTTTAAAAGATGGGGATGATAACCTCAAAGGTGAAGATATTAGAGAAGGTATGATTGCCATTATTAGTGTTAAATTATCTGAACCCCAGTTTGAAGGCCAGACTAAAACCAAGCTCGGCAACAGTGAGATGCGGGGTTTTGTTGATTCTGCCGTTTCTTCATTTTTGAAAACATATTTAGAAGAAAATCCCAAGGTAGGTAAGGCGATTATTGAGAAGGCAATGAGTGCAGCTCAGGCAAGAAAAGCTGCCCGGAAAGCCAGAGATTTAACCAGAAGAAAAAGTGCCCTAACATCTACAGCTCTACCGGGAAAACTGGCAGACTGTTCAAAAAGGAAGGCAGATGACACAGAAGTATATATCGTTGAGGGTGACTCTGCCGGTGGTTCTGCTAAACAGGGCCGGGACAGAGAATTTCAGGCTATTCTGCCGCTTAAAGGTAAAATTTTAAATGTGGAAAAATCACGTTTAAATAAGATTTTAAATAATGACGAAATTAGAGCTTTGATCACTGCTATTGGTACTGGAGTGGGAGAAGAATTTGATATAAATAATATTCGTTATGATCGAATTATTATTATGACTGATGCAGATGTCGATGGAGCACATATTAGAACTTTGCTCTTAACTTTCTTTTATCGATATATGCGCCCTTTACTAGAAAATGGAAATATTTATATTGCACAACCACCTTTATATAAGGTCAAAAAGGGTAGAAGAGAAGAATATGTTTACAATGATAAAGCACTTAAGGAGCTGCTTGAGGAAATAGGAAAAGACAGAGTTTCCATGCAGAGATATAAGGGTCTGGGTGAGATGAATCCTTCTCAGCTCTGGGATACTACTATGGATCCAGATAATAGAATTTTACTCCAGGTAGATATAGAAGATGCAATCATGGCTGATGAGACCTTCTCTATTTTAATGGGGGACAAGGTTGCTCCAAGACGTGAATTTATTCAAAAACATGCCCGAGAAGTTAAAAATCTTGATGTATAAATTTATTATAAGATAAAGGTTGGTGAAATATTTTGGATCAAAAAGCAGCAAGAGTTAAAAAAATTGACATAGATAAAGAAATGAGAACTTCCTACCTTGATTACTCAATGAGTGTAATTGTAGGAAGAGCTCTACCGGATGTTAGAGATGGTTTAAAGCCGGTCCACAGAAGAATTTTATATGCCTTAAATGACCTGGGGATGACCCATACCAAACCCCATAAAAAATCTGCTCGTATTGTTGGAGAAGTACTGGGTAAGTATCACCCACATGGTGATACAGCAGTTTATGATACGATGGTTAGGATGGCACAGGATTTTTCCTACCGCTATATGCTAGTAGATGGTCATGGTAACTTTGGTTCGATTGACGGTGATAGTGCCGCAGCTATGCGTTATACAGAGGCCAGGATGGCTCCTATTGCTTCTGAGATGATGACTGATATAAATAAAGAAACAGTTGATTTCATTCCAAACTTTGATGATTCCTTAGAAGAACCGGAAGTATTACCCGCTAGATTTCCTAATTTATTGGTTAATGGTACTTCAGGAATTGCAGTTGGAATGTCAACCAGTATTCCACCTCATAATTTAGGTGAAGTAATTGATGGAGTAATTAAATTGATCAACAATCCGGAGATTACAACCAAGGAATTGATGGGAACTATCAAGGGTCCTGATTTTCCTACAGGCGGTCAGATTATGGGCCGAGGCAGCATCTATAAGGCCTATAAAAATGGGCGCGGTAAATTAACTGTAAGAGCAAAAACCAGAGTTGAAGATTTATCTGTAAATAGAAAGCAGATCATTGTTGACGAACTGCCCTATCAGGTAAATAAGGCTCGTTTAATCAAAAGAATTGCTGAGCTGGTTAAGGATGAAAAACTTGATGCGATTTCTGATATCAGGGATGAATCAGATCGTGATGGAATGAGAATAGTAATTGAATTAAAAAGAGAAGCTACTCCCAAAGTAGTTTTAAATCAGCTATATAAACACTCCAGACTTCAGGTTACCTTCAGTGTGATAATGATAGCTCTGGTAGATAAAGAGCCCAAGGTTTTATCCTTAAAACAAATTTTAGAACATTACTTAGAACATCAAAAAGAGGTTATCAGACGCCGAACTCAGTATGATCTGGATAAAGCCTTAGATAGAGCTCATATTCTAGAAGGTTACAGAATTGCCCTGGCTAATATTGATGAAATAGTGGAAATGATTAAAAATGCTGATGAAGTTGATACAGCCAGAATTAAATTAATGGAGAACTATGATCTTTCTGAGACTCAGGCCAATGCTATTTTAAGAATGAGACTGCAGAGCCTGACTGGATTAGAAAGAGATAAAATAGAAACAGAATATAAAGATTTACAGGAAAAAATAACATATTATAGATCTATTTTAGCAGATGAAGGAAAATTATTAGAAATTATTAAAGAAGAAATTTTAGCAATTAAAGATAAATATAATGATGAGCGCCGAACTGCAATTATGAATAGAGCTACAGATCTTGAATTAGAGGATCTAATCGAGGAAGAGCAGATTGTAGTAACTATGACCAATCAGGGATATATTAAGCGGATGCCGCTTGATTTATACCGCAGTCAGCGCCGGGGTGGTAAAGGAGTAATAGGAATCAGCACCAAAGAAGAGGATTTTGTGGAGAATATCTTTACAACTACCACTCACTATAAATTCTTATTCTTTACCAACCAGGGGAGAGTTTACAGATTAAAGGGATATCAGATACCGGAAACAGGTCGTCAGGCCAGAGGTACTGCTATTGTTAACCTGCTTGAATTAGAGGCAGAAGAAAAGATTAATGCAGTTATCCCGGTTAAAGAGTTCCCGGAAGATGCCTATTTAATTATGGCCACCAAAAATGGTTTAATCAAAAAGACAGCTTTAGAAGAGTATGACACCAATTATACCGGACTAATTGCTGTTAATTTAAGAGAAAATGATGAACTAATTGGGGTCAGAATTATTGAAGAGGACGAAAATATCTTCCTGGTTACCCGCAATGCCAAGGCTATTCATTTTAATGAGGCTGATGTTCGCTCTGTAGGTAGAAATTCTTATGGAGTTAAAGGAATTAATTTAGCAGAAGATGATCGGGTAATCGATATGGGAATAGATTCTGCAGGAGAAGAACTGCTGGTAATTACTGAAAATGGTTATGGTAAGCGGACTCCAATTTCTGACTATAGAATTCAAAATAGAGCCGGTAAAGGTATAATTACCGCCAATATTACTGAGAAGAATGGTAAGCTTGCTGCAGCCAGAATTGTTGACGACAGCCTGGAAATGATGGTTATAACTCAGGATGGTATTATTATTAGAGTTCCAGCAGCTGAAATATCAACTACTGGTAGAAATACAATGGGTGTTAAAATAATTAATGTTGGCGAAGATGATAAAGTTGTATCTTTAGCTAGAATTAATGATGATATTTTAGAAGATGAAGCTGAAGATAAGGAAGAAAAAGAAAAATTAAGCCCGGAAGAAATTGCAGAAGCTCGTTTTGACAGGATTGTTGAAAAAATAGACAGAGAAGCAGAGGAAGCTCAAGCTGCAGAAGAGGCTGAACTTGAAGCTGAGGAAGAAATTGAAACAGATAATACAGATACAGAAGAATAATTACTAATATGATAAGTTAACTCCACAGAGATCAAAATTCTGTGGAGTTTTTTTCAAATGTAATCAATTTTACTTTATATAACTATGAATTAACATAAAATGAATACAGATAAGTAAAGTTGAGTAAATAACTCATATTAATTTTAATAATTGTTAACTACTTTACATCATAATAATTCTTATTCGATATAATGTACTCAATAAGAAAAT